>DBFAHJ010000125.1:0-5444 GCA_048227095.1 Collinsella aerofaciens
GGGCGCGGGGCATGGGGCACGGGCGGGCGCTCAAGGCCGTCGCGAGGAAGCGGCTCAGGGCGATATACGCCGTGATGCGCGACCGGGTGCCCTACCGGGAGTAGCCCCGACGGTTGACAAAACTATAGGAACACCCAATGACTACCGCATCCGGAGCAAGGCAACGCCGCAGGTAGAGGACGGACAGCGAGCGACGTCCAGAGCGAACAGGTTGGCATGAAAAAGGCAAGGCATAGACCTTCTGGTCATGCCTTGCCTTTTGAATGACAAATTGTCGCTCTGGACGTCGCGCAGCGTCGGCCCGTTACGCGGGTTGGTAAAACCGCGTAACTACAAATCCCCGCCTGCGCCCAAAAGTTTGCGCATGACCTGTTCGGGGTTGACCGAGCCGTCGCGCGGGGCCAGGGCGGTGATCTTCTTCTGCATCTTGTACTCGTGCAGCTCGTCCTCGAGCTGGCGCACGCGAGCACGGAGCTTTTCATTCTCGCGCTCGCGCTCCTCGGCACGCTCCTTCATATCAAGGATGCGCACCACACCGGCAAGGTTAATGCCCTCGTCGGTCAGCTGGTTGATGAGCTCCAGGCGCTCGATATCGGCACGCGAATACAGACGCGTGTTGCCGCCCGAGCGCTGGGGGTTCACCAGGCCCTTGGACTCGTAGACGCGCAGAGTCTGCGGATGCATGCCGGTCAACTCGGCCGCCACGCTGATCATGTACAGCGGTTTGTTCCTATTGTCCTCGGCCATGCTACCTGACCCCTTTCCGTCTCGTTATCGTCCATCATAAGCCCGCGGGCGCGGGTGTGCGCCACGACCGCCCTAGTACGTCGCCTTGTAACGGTTAACCTTCTCGCGATAATCGCGCGTGTCGGCCTCGCGCAGCTTGGTCATGGCATCGCGCTCGTCATCGGACAGGTTCGTGGGGACCTGTACCTTGATTTCGACGAGCAGCGCGCCTGTGCGGCCACGGTGCTTAACGTCGGGCGCACCCATCTCCTTAAAGCGGAACTTCTTGCCCGTCTGGGTGCCAGCGGGCACCTTCAGACGAACCGTCGCGCCGCCGGGCGTGGGCACATCCACCGTGCAGCCGAGCGCCGCCTCGTAGACCGAGACCGGCACCTCCATGGTCACATCGGCACCCTTGCGCTTAAACAGCGGGTGCTCCTCCACATGCGTGGTCACGACCAGGTCGCCGCGCTCGCCGCCGGCAACGCCATACTCGCCGCGACGCTTGTAGCGTAGCTTGCCGCCGTCGACCGCGCCCGCAGGCACCGAGACCGTAATGGTCTGCTGCTCGCCCGTCGAGGGAATGCGATAGGTGACCTTGTGCGTCACGCCGCGAAACGCGTCCTCGGCCGTCACATCGACGGTCAGCGACAGGTCGCCGCCCTTGCGAGCACGGCTGCGACCCGCGCCGGCACCGGCAGCGCCCGCAGCCCCGGCAAAGCCCGAGCCCCAATCGCTGCCCCAGGCGCCGTTGCCGCTAAAGATGCTGTCGAAGATGTCGCCCCAGCCGCTGGCGCCCGCGCCGGCACCATAGCCGCCGCCATACGCGCCGCCCGCGCCCGGCATGCCGCCAAACATGAGCATCTGGTCGTACTCTTTGCGCTTCTTCTCGTCCGAAAGCGTCTCGTAGGCCTCGCTGATCTCCTTGAACTTGGCCTCGTCGCCGCCGGCATCGGGGTGATATTTTTGCGCGAGCTTGCGAAACGCGCTCTTGATCTCTTTGTCGGAGGCGCTCTTGGATACGCCCAGGATGTCATAGAAGGTTTTGCCTGCAGCCATCGTAGCTCCTCTCCTGTTACATCCGCCGCCCCTGCGGACGGCGGCTCATGCTGTCATATGGCACTAGGTCAGAAAGGGCCCCGGGTGTTGCCCCGGGGCCCTTCTCAATTACTCCTCGGTGCTCTCGGCCGTATCGGCCGTAGCATCCTCGGGCGCCGCTTCGGGCTCCGGTGCGGGGCGCTTCTCGCCACCGTAGGTCACCGTCACCATCGCGGAACGCAGGATGCGATCCGCCATGCGGTAGCCCTTCTGGTACACATCGTTGACGGTCTCGTCGTACTGCGATGCGTCCTCGACGCGACCCACAGCCTGATGCTCGAGCGGATCGAACGCCTCGCCCTTGGGGTCGATGGGCTCAACGCCCTCATGCGCAAACACGTCGAGCAGCTTGGCATGTACCGCGTCAACGCCATCGACGAACTGCTTAAAGTCGTCGGAAAGCTCTTGACTGCGGGCATGGTCGATCGCGCGCTCAATATCGTCGATCACCGGCAACAGCGCGGTGACGAGCTTCTCGGTCGCGCGCTCGCGCTCGGCGATACGCTCATTGGCGGTGCGGCGACGGAAGTTCTCCCAGTCGGCCTGCAGACGGGCGGTACGCTCGGTGGCGTCCTTTGCCTTGTCCTCGGCGGCCTTCTGAGCCTCTGCCGCAGCATCGAGCTCATTGCGCACGTCGGCAAGCTCCTTTTGGGCCTGCTCGAACTTGAGCTTAAAGTCGTTGTCGGCGGCTTCCTCACCGGCGCGGATAGCAGCTTCCACCATCTCGTCCTCGGTCATCGTCGCCTCCTTGTTGGAATCCTCTACCTGGTTCTCGGCAGCCTCGGCGGCCTCGGCCTCGTTGGCCTCGGTAACGTCTGCGGCCTCTACGGGAATCTTCACGTCCTTCTCCTCAGAGTCAACGGGGGCGGCGCCAGCGGCAGCCGCCTCCGTGCGAGCTTTACGGGCGGACATGATTACTTGTCCTCGTCGTCCACAACCTCGTAGTCGGCGTCGACAACGTCATCGTCGACAGGCTGGGCGCCGGCGGCACCGTCGGTCTGCTGCTGAGCGTCGGCGTAGACAACCTGAGCCAGCTCGTAGGCCACGGACTGCAGGGACTCGCCAGCGGCCTTGATGGCCTCGACGTCAGAGCCCTCGAGCGCCTTCTTGGCGTCGGCGATAGCGGTCTCGGCCTTGGACTTCACGTCGGCGGAAACCTTGTCGCCCAGCTCGTTGAGGGTCTGCTCGGTGGAGTAGCACAGGCTGTCGGTCTGGTTGCGGACCTCGACCTCTTCCTTCTGCTTCTTGTCCTCCTCGGCATGAGCCTCGGCGTCCTTGACCATACGATCGACCTCGTCGTCGGACAGAGCGGTGGAGCCAGAAATGGTGATCTGCTGCTCCTTGCCGGTGCCCTTGTCCTTAGCGGAGACCTTGACGATACCGTTGGCGTCGATGTCGAAGGTGACCTCGATCTGCGGCACGCCGCGGCGGGCAGCCGGAATACCGGTCAGCTGGAACTTACCGAGCGACTTGTTGTCGCGGGCAAGCTCGCGCTCGCCCTGGAGCACGTTGATCTCGACGCTGGTCTGATTGTCGGCAGCGGTGGAGTAGACCTCGGTCTTGGAGGTCGGGATCGTGGTGTTGCGGTCGATCATCTTGGTCATGATGCCGCCCATGGTCTCGACGCCCAGCGACAGCGGGGTAACGTCGAGCAGCAGGATGCCCTCGACGTCGCCGGTGAGCACGCCGCCCTGGACGGCAGCGCCGTCGGCAACGACCTCGTCGGGGTTCACGGACATGTTGGGCTGCTTGCCGGTCATAGTCTTGACGAGCTCCTGGACGGCGGGCATACGGGTGGAGCCGCCGACGAGGATGACCTCGGTCAGATCGGAGAGCTTAAGCTTGGCGTCGCGCAGGGCGTTGGTGACAGGCTGCTTGCAGCGCTCGAGCAGGTCGCGGGTGATCTTCTCAAACTCAGCGCGGGTCAGCGTGTAGTTGAGGTGCAGCGGGCCGGACTGGTTCATGGTAATGAACGGCAGGTTGATGGTGGTCTGCTGGGCGGCGGAGAGCTCCTTCTTGGCGTTCTCGGCGGCCTCTTTCAGACGCTGCAGGGCCATGGGGTCCTGACGCAGGTCGACACCGTTCTCCTGCTGGAACTTATCGGCCATCCAATCGATGACGCGCTGATCCCAGTCGTCGCCGCCCAGGTGGTTGTCGCCCGAGGTGGACAGAACCTCAAACACGCCGTCGGCGAGGTCGAGGATGGAGACATCGAAGGTGCCGCCGCCCAGATCGAAGACCAGGATGCGCTGGTCGGTGCCCTGCTTGTCCAGGCCATAGGCAAGAGCAGCAGCGGTCGGCTCGTTGACGATACGCTTGACGTTGAGGCCGGCGATCTTACCGGCGTCCTTGGTGGCCTGACGCTGGGCGTCGTTGAAGTAGGCCGGGACGGTGATGACGGCGTCGGTAACGGTCTCGCCCAGATACTTCTCGGCGTCAGCCTTCATCTTCGCGAGCGTCATGGCGCTCACCTGCTCGGCGGTGTAATCCTTGCCCTCGATGTCGACGACGGCACGGCCACCTTGGCCCTCCTTGACCTCATACGGCACGGTCTTGATCTCGGAGGTGCACTCGGAGTACTTGCGGCCCATGAAGCGCTTGATGGAGAACACGGTGTTCTTGGGGTTGGTGACAGCCTGGTTCTTAGCGGCCTTACCC
Organism: Collinsella aerofaciens; assembly: GCA_048227095.1. GTDB lineage: Bacteria > Actinomycetota > Coriobacteriia > Coriobacteriales > Coriobacteriaceae > Collinsella > Collinsella aerofaciens_CF. The sequence continues at coordinate 4,483 of DBFAHJ010000125.1, forward strand.
ACGACGCGGTCGCCGTCGGCACGGAAGCCCACGACGGACGGGGTGGTGCGGTCGCCCTCGGCGTTCACGATAATGGTCGGAGAACCGCCCTCGAGAACGGCCATTGCGGAGTTAGTAGTACCAAGGTCGATACCAAGAATCTTACTCATTAGAAATTCCCTCTCTCTTGTGCGTTCGCGCCGCCTCGACGATCTGCCGCGCGGCGCTTCGGCTTGTCTTTCAGGATGTAGTGTATCCCCTTATGGGCCGGAATATACAAAATCTAAGTCAATTCATATAAGATTTCTTATTGCCGAGAGTTTAGGTTCTTAAATGCGCAGGTAGATGCGCTGATTGAGTTCTCGGCAAATCTATCGAGATCTATGTAGAGATGGCTGAGGTTTGCGTCCGGGGGTGCCTGGGGGCCGTCTTGCGGAAAGCTCATCCCGGTTTGAGCGTGGATTCCGGGTCGCAGTTTCCGTCTGAAGGCTCAACCGGAAACCGTATCCCGTTTTGAGAGCTGATACCGGCTCGCATTTTCCGCTAGCGGGCCTAACCGGAAACTGCAACCCGTTTTTCGACAAAATAATGGGATGCGGTTTCCGCAAGCACGCTCAATCGCCCTATATTTCAAGTCACCTTTAGCTAACATTTGCGCAGCTCAACGGCCCCACCTGCGCATTTTTTAGTAAACCTTGGCATACTCGGCGAACGGTATGAAGATGCCGGTCAGAGGGTATTGCAAACGGTCGCTCCCGTGGTATGTTTTTGCCCGAATCAAACCGGCGCGCATCGCCTGTAGCGTCGGTCAACAGAGAGGAAACTACCATGGCTCATCCCGTAATTGATGCCGACGAGTGCATCGCTTGTGGCGTTTGCGTCGACTCCTGCCCCGCTGGCGTTCTGGAGCTCCAGGACGTCGCTACCGTCGCTGACGAGGACTCCTGCGTCGCCTGTGGCGCTTGCCAGGACGCTTGCCCCGC
>DBFAHJ010000126.1:0-7071 GCA_048227095.1 Collinsella aerofaciens
ACCGGTGCAGCGGGAGCGGCTTGCGTCGTCGTTATTTCGTTTTCTTGCTGTTGATCAGACACAGTGTTTGCTCAACTTTCTTTTCAAGCCCTGTGATCACATGCTCCCTGCATAAACCTTCAGGGCGGCTAAACAGTCTAGTTCCGTTCAAAACGACGGACATCATTGATCTGTATCGAGATGATTGCGCCATATACGCAGCGTTAGTGTAACACAACCGCCGCCACCTGCAACTTAGTCATTGGGAACGCTCTTAAACGACTAGTCAAAAGGGACACTCTTTGGTTTAACACCCACAAATCTGACTGCCTCCGCCAAAACTATGGCGGTTTACTACGATGAATCGCTCAACCGCGACCACTCCGAAACTTGTTGAACTAAAACCGCAGGTAGATGCCTTGCACTTTTTGCGAAAAGCCGGCGTGGTTGGAATTTCTCATTTCATCGTAGTAAACCGGCATAGTTTCGTATTTCCAGCAGTTCCAAATTCGTCAATACGTCGGCGTTTGCAAAAAGCCCGACCTCCGTGGGAGATCGGGCTTTCAAGGCTTAGTTAAACCAAGTCTGTACGGTCAAATGACTCGCAGATTACATCTGCTCGGGCGCGGAAACGCCAACAAGGGTGAGCACCAGGGCGAGCGTCACGCGGACAGCGTCGCAGGCGGCCAGACGGGCGCGCGAGAGCTCGGAGTCGACGGGACGGCCCTCGCTCGGCAGAACCTGGCAGGCGGCGTAGAAGCTGTGGAAGTCGCCGGCGAGCTCCTCGGCAAAGTGAGTCAGGCGGAACGGGGCACGATCGCGAGCGCAGCTGGCGATGAGGTCGGTGAGCTCGTTGAGCTTACGCGAAAGGGCGAGCTCGGTCGGGTCGGTCAGCAGAGAGTAATCGACGTTCTCACCGATGGCCTTGGCGGCGACGGCCTTCATGCCCATCTCAGCGGCCTGCTCGACGGTAACGTCTGCGGCACGACGCAGGATGGAGCACACGCGAGCGTGAGCGTACTGCACATAGTACACCGGGTTGGAGTTGTCGCGCTTCTTGACGGCCTCGATATCGAAGTCGACCATCTGGTTGGAGCTCTTGGAGATGAGCGTGTAGCGAGCGGCGTCGGAGCCGACCTCGTCGACGAGCTCCTGCAGGGTCACCATGGTGCCCTTGCGCTTGGACATACGGACGGGCTTGCCGTTGCGCAGCAGATTGACGAGCTGGCCCAGCAGAACCTCAAACTTGCCGGGATAGCCAAGAGCGTCGCAGACACAGCGGACGCGCTCGATGTAGCCGTGGTGGTCGGCGCCCCAGATGTCGATGACGTGGTCGACGCGCTGGAACTTATCCCAGTGATAGGCAACGTCGGAGGCGAAGTAGGTGTACTCGCCATCGGACTTGATCAGGACGCGGTCCTTGTCGTCGCCCAGGTCGGTGGAGCGGAACCACAGGGCACCGTCCTTGGTGTAGAGGTAGCCCATCTTGTCGAGCTTCTCAAAAGCGCGGTCGACGGCGGAGGTGCCGGCGGTCTCGCCCTCGGTGTCCTTCACGTACAGAGAGCGCTCGGAGAACCAACGATCGAAGTCGCAGTTAACGGCGTGGCAAAGGTCGCGCATGTTGTCGACCATCTTTACATAGCCGCGCTCGCGGAAGCTCTCCATGCGCTCCTGCGGATCGGCGTTGACCCACTTATCGCCGTCGGTGCGCCAGAACTCGGCAGCCTCGTCGATGATGTAGTCGCCGCCGTAGGAGTCCTTGCCCAGAGTCTCGGCAAAGTTGTCCTGATACGGATGGGTCTCGGGGTGCTCATCGTTCTCGTCGGCAACAAAGGCGTCGCGGTCGGCGATCAGCAGCTTGTGAGCCTCGTCGATATCCACGCCCTGCTTGGCGATGATGTCGGCAAGCTGCATATAGCGCGTGCTGATGGAGTTGCCGAAGGTGTTCATCTGAGAGCCGTGGTCGTTGATGTAGAACTCGCGCTGAATGTCGTAACCGGCGTGATCCATAACACGGCAAAGGGAGTCGCCCAGAGCGGCCCAGCGGCCATGGCCGATGTGCATGGGGCCGACGGGGTTGGCGGAGACGAACTCGACCTGGGTCTTCAGGCCGCCACCGACGTTGGACTTAGCGAAGTCCATGCCCTTCTCGCGGGCCTCGCCAAAGATGGCGTTCTTGACGGCAACGGAGAGGTAGAAGTTGATGAAGCCGGGGCCTGCGATCTCGACCTTCTCGATTGCGGGGTCCTCGGGCATATGGGCAACGACGGCCTCGGCGATCTTGCGCGGGGCGCAGTGAGCCAGCTTGGCGGACTTCAGGGCCATGGTGGAGGTCCACTCGCCATGAGAAGTGTCAGCCGGTCGCTCGATAGCGCAATCGTCAAGTTCAAATGCGGAAAGGTCGCCGGCCTCCTGGGCCGCAGCAAGCGCAGCGCGTACCAGCTCTTCAATCTTCTCGGGCATAGATCCTCCTTGTGTTAAAGCCCCCGAGCTCTTGGTCACTCGTAGGGCAAAAGCCAGAGTTTGTAGCACTCTATCACAAGCAGTAACTACTGTCGCAGGGTAAAGCTAATAGATATTGCATATGCACAAAAATGACTACCGCTCCTGCGCGGCAGTACAAAGTTGGCGGTTTGCCTGCAGATTATGCACGCGTTGGAACTGCATAAACATATGAATGTGTGGTGCATTTTATCGAATACTCTTACCTATCGGAGTTGTGTGCTTTTCCTGCATAAAGTAAGGGTTTACGCACGTCAGCGTGGTATTCTTAACATACGTGAATTCGTATAAGTTGGAGGTAGCATGTTCTCAATCGGTCAACACGTCATTCATCCGGGTCAGGGAGTCTGCACCGTCGTCGGTTTTAGGGACGACACGCCGCAGCCCATGCTGTTGCTCGAGACCAAGCAGGGACATGCGCAGACGATCCTCATGTACCCCGTGGCGCAAGCCGACCGTCTGCATGCCGCCATCTCCCAGCAAGATGCCGAGCACCTGCTGAGCCACTACGACGAGCTGGAGTGTGACACCTTTACCGAGCGCAACAGCTCGCTCGAGGAGACGCACTTTAAGCAGCAGCTCAAGCTGGGTGCGCCCGAGACGGTCCGCGTGGCAAAAACCATGATGCACCGTATTCGCCAGGCCGAGGAAGCAGATAAAAAGCCCAGCTCTTACTACATGCGCGTACTCAAGGAAGCCAAGCGCCGCTCCATCGAGGAGTTCGCCGTGGCCCTGGGCGTCACCGAAGAGGCCGCCGAAGCCCGTCTAGCCCAAGCCGCCCTCAACTAACCTGCCCACGCCAAAACCACCACAAAGGGGACAGACACCTTTGTGGTGGTTTTTTCGTTCTAGTCGTTCTAGTAGTATTCATTCTTAGCGATACCTACGAGCAGAAGGAGTCTTTTATGGCAGAGCCGCTTTCCGCCGGAATCACCCGCGACCGTGCGTTCGAATTGCTCAAAGAGCACAACAAGGACCCGTTCCACATCACCCACGGCGAAACGGTCGAGGGCACCATGCGCTACTTTGCGCGCGAGTTCGACCCCGAGAACGAGGAGTTTTGGGGCATCGTCGGCCTGCTGCACGACTTGGATTGGGAGAAGCATGAGGATGACCCCATGAACCACACCATCTATGCGGCCAAAATCCTCGAGGGCGAGGGCGCATCGCCCGAGCTCATTCGCGCCATCCAGACGCACACGTCCGATTTCAACTCTTCGCTGCCCAAGCCCGAGCTGCAGATGGAAAAAATCTTGTTCGCTTGCGACGAGCTCACCGGCCTGATCGGTGCTGCCGTGATCATGCGTCCTAGCAAGAGCGTCATGGACTTTACGACTAAGTCGCTCAAGAAAAAGTTCAAGGACAAGCGCTTTGCCGCCGGCTGCTCGCGCGACGTGATTACGCAGGGCGCCGAGATGCTGGGCTGGGAGCTCCCCGAGCTCTTCGACCGTACCATCGCGGCCATGCAGTCCTTCGCGCCCGACCGCGACACCTTCCAGGCCTAACCGCCCACGCCACCTATAACCACCACAAAGGGGACAAGCACTTTTGTGGTGGTTTTTCGTTTGCGAGGGGTTTAGGGACGGACCTGACCGGTGCCGCGGAGCTTGTATTTATAGGTGGTGAGGGCCTCGGCGGCAAAGGGGCCGCGGGCATGGAGTTTTTGGGTCGAGATGCCAATCTCGGCGCCCAGGCCAAACTCGCCGCCGTCGGTAAAGCGCGTGCTGGCGTTGGCATACACGGCCGAGGCATCGATCTCATCCAGGAAGCGCTCGCAAGCGTCCACGTCCTCGGCAACGATGGCCTCGGAATGCATGGTGCCATAGCGGTTGATGTGCGCGATGGCCTCGTCCTCGTTCGCCACGACCTTCACGCTCATCTCGAGCGCCAGATACTCGCGGCCCCAGTCCTCCTCAGTCGCGGCAACATAGTCGTCGCCCTCGGCAAGACCGGCATCGGCGCATACGGCGCACGTGGCCTCGTCACCGTGAATCAGCACACCGTGGTCGTGCAGCACGGCCAGGGCCGCCGGCAAAAACGAATCTGCCACGGCGCGGTCGAGCAGCAGCGACTCGGCGGCATTACACACACCCACGCGCTGGGTCTTGGCATTGACGATAATGTTGAGCGCCTTGTCAAAGTCGGCGGATTCATGCACGTAGATGTGGCAGTTACCCGTGCCCGTCTCGATAACCGGAACGAGCGACTCGCGCACGCAGCGCTGGATCAGGCCCGCACCGCCACGCGGAATGAGCACATCGACGATGCCACGAAGCTTCATGAGCTCGCCGGTTGCCTCGCGGTCGGTAGACTCGATCATCGAGACGGCTTCGCGCGGGAAACCCTGGGCCTCAAGCGCATCGGCCAGCAGCTCGGCAATCATGGCGCACGAGTGATACGCCAGCGAACCGCCGCGCAGAATGCAGGCGTTGCCGGTGCGGATGCAGATGCCCGCGGCGTCGGCCGTCACGTTGGGGCGCGCCTCGTAAACCATGGCAACCAGACCCAGCGGCACGCTCACGCGGGTCAGGTCCACGCCGCTTGCAAGCACGCGGTGGTCGAGCACGCGACCGACGGGATCGGGCAACTCGGCGAGCTTCTCCAAACCGGCGGCCATTCCCTCGACGCGCTCGGGCGTTAACAGCAGGCGGTCGAGGAGCCCTGCCGAGGTGCCCGCATCGCGCGCGGCGGCCATATCGAGCTCGTTGGCGGCAATGATGGAATCGGCGCCATCGCGAAGCGCCGCGGCCATGGCGCGCACGGCCTCCTGGCGTTGGACATCACTCGCCGTGGCAAGCGCGCCCGAAGCGGCCTTGGCCTCGACGGCAAGATCGTGGACATACGTGGCTATATCGACCGACATGGACGGCCCTTTCTCTTAGATGTTTGCCAACCATGGTAGCCGATTTGCGCGCATCCTCGCCGACGGCGGTAGAATTGGTCAACCCGAAACACCGCAACGAATGGAAGCATCACATGGCGCTCATCACTTCGTACCACGTCCCCGGCCTGTATGTCGAGGACCACAGCATCGATGTCCCCCTCGACTGGCGCGGCCTTGAGCCCATGCTTTTGGCCGTCGGCAGCACCATGCGCCGCGGCGCCATGCCGGCGCCCATCGCCGGCGCACCCGAGAGCATCAAGCTCTTCTACCGCGTGGTCTGCGCGCCCGACCGTATCAACGACGACCTGCCGCTCCTCCTCTTTTTGCAGGGCGGCCCCGGCGGCGAGAGCCCGCGTCCGCTATCACCCACAAGCGATGGCTGGATCGAGGAGGCCGTCAAGCATTTCCGCGTCGTACTGCCCGACCAGCGTGGAACGGGGCGCAGCAGCTGTGTTGACGGGCGCACAATTGCCGCCTTGGGCAATCGCGCCGAGGCAGCAGGAGCCAATGCGGCCCGCTCGCAGGCGGACTTCCTCAAGCGCCATCTCGCCAGCTCCATCGTGCGCGATTTTGAGTACCTGCGCCTGGTGGGCTTTGGCGGCAAGCCCTGGGTCACACTCGGGCAGAGCTACGGCGGCTTTTTGACGTTGAGCTATCTGTCGCTCTTTCCCGAGGGCGTGGCGGCAAGCTTTACCTGCGGCGGCATTCCGCACGTGCCGGCAAGCGCCAGCGAGGTCTACGCGCACACCTTCCCGCGCATGGCCGCCAAGACCCAGCAGTATTACGACCGCTACCCCGCCGACGTTGAGCGCGTGGCGGCCCTGGCAGATGCCCTCGAGGAACAAAAGCCCGTGCTGCCCGACGGCTCGCCGATGACGGTCGAGCGCCTGCAGCTCATGGGCAGCGACTTTGGCATGAAGCCGAGCTTTGAGCGCATGCACTGGATCATCGATCACGCGTTTGTTGATGGCGACGGTACGCTGAGCTGCGGCTCCTCGGTATCCGACAGCTTTTTGATGCGCGCCTTCGAGCGCACCAACACACGCACGAATCCGCTGTACTGGACGCTGCAGGAATTCATCTACGCCGATGGCGACACCATGCCCATCCGCTGGGCCGCGGCAGAAGAGAAGGCGCACCGCGCCGAGTTCGACACGCTTGCGCGCCCGCTCATGTTTACCGGCGAGGCCATGTTCCCGTGGATGTTTGAGCAGATGCCCGAGCTCAAGCCTTTCAAGCCCGCCATGGACCTGCTGATGGAAGACACCAGTTGGGACAAGATCTACGACCCGCAACGCTTGGCCTGCAACGAAGTACCACTCCAGGCTGCGGTGTACTTCGACGACATGTACGTCGATTCGGGCCTGCAGCTCGACACGCTCAGCCGCGTGGGCAACTCGCATGCCTGGGTGACGAACGAGTTTGAGCACGATGGCCTGCACGGCAGCGTGGTGTTCAAGCACCTCTTCGACGAAGCCCTCAACCGCGGAGACCTGCGCCAGATCTTCTAGCAAAGGAGCGTCCCCAACTGCCGGCACAAAAGGAACGCCCCCAAGTGCCAGGTTATGAACTGCACCCCAAAACTTGGACGGCTTAAATAAGAACTACGCCGCAAGGGACTGTCTCCGGAACTCCTCCGGGGTCAGTCCCTTCAGTTTAACCTGGCGCCTCCTCGTGTTCCAATGGACCACGAAGTCGTCGAGGTC
>DBFAHJ010000127.1:0-4494 GCA_048227095.1 Collinsella aerofaciens
AGCCCGGCACCAAGCTCGCCGACGTGCGCGAGGTTTACAGCCACGGCCAAGCCATTGCCCAGTGTGCGGGCTTTATCGAGTCCCACGACCTGCACGCCACCAAGTACCCCAACACCGCCATGTCGGCCGAGATGGTCGCCAATTCCGACCGCACCGATGTTGCCGCCATCGCATCGCGCAGCTGCGCGGCACTCTATGGCCTGGAGGTGCTGGAGTCCAACATCCAGGACTCGGACAACAACTACACGCGCTTTGTCGTCATCAGCCGCGAGCCACGCGTCTATCCCGGTGCCAACCGTACCTCGCTCATGATCACCACGGCCAACGAGCCGGGCGCCCTCTATCGCGTGCTCGAGCGCTTCTACGCACTCAACATCAACCTCATCAAGCTCGAGAGCCGCCCCATCCCCGGTCGCGACTTTGAGTTTATGTTCTACTTTGACCTGGACTGTCCCTTTGGCAGCAAGGCCCTCGACGACCTGCTCGATTCGATCGACGACGTATGCGAGAGCTTCACCTACTTTGGCAGCTACACGGAGGTGCTCTAGATGACCGATACCGCCGCAACCCGCCCCTACGGCGTGCTGGGCCGCGTGCTGGGCCACAGCTACACCCCGACCATCTACAAGGAGCTGGCGGGGCTTGAGTACGTGCGTTTTGAGCGCGAGCCCGAGGATCTTGAGGCTTTTATGACGGGCGACGAATGGGAGGGCACCAACGTGACCATCCCCTACAAGCGCGCCGTCATGGAATACCTGGACGAGCTGAGCCCGCTCGCCGAGCGCATGGGCAACGTCAACACCATCACGCGCCTGCCCGACGGCCGCCTGCACGGCGATAATACTGACTACTTCGGTTTCCAGTGCCTGGTCGAGGAGTTGGGCGTTGAGGTTGCCGGCAAGAAGGCCCTCGTGCTCGGTGCCACCGGCGGCGCCGGCACCACGGCAAGTATGGTGCTGGGAGACATGGGCGCCATCGTCGTACCCGTGGGTCGCACGAGCGAGGTCAACTACGACAATATCGCGCAGCAGTCCGACGCCTCCCTACTCGTCAACTGCACGCCCGCCGGCATGTTCCCCCATTGCCCCGACGCGCCTTGCACGCTCGAAGGCCTCGATGCGCTCGAGGGCGTCATCGACATTGTCTACAACCCCGCCCGCACGGGCCTGATGCTCGAGGCCGAGCGCCGCGGCATCCCCTGCATCGGCGGCCTGCTTATGCTTGTTGCCCAGGCGGCACAAGCTGTCGAGCGCTATACCGGCAAAGCCACCCCGCGCGAGAGGATCCTGGACGTAACGGAGCGCCTGTCACGCCGCGAACAGAACATCGCGCTGATCGGCATGCCGGGCTCGGGCAAGACCCGCGTGGGCGAGCAGATCGCCCAGCTCACGGGCCGCGAGCACATCGATCTCGATCGCGCCCTCGAGGAGCGCCTGGGCATGCCCTGCGCCGACTTTATCATCAAGTGCGGCGAGGCGGCCTTCCGCGAGCAGGAGACGGCAGCGCTGGCCGACATCTCCAAGCGCAGCGGCTTGGTGCTCTCCACCGGCGGCGGCGTGGTTACGCGCGACGAGAACTACCCTCTGCTGCACCAAAACAGCCAAATCGTGATGCTCAACCGCAAGCTCGACGAGCTCGCCCACAAGGGCCGCCCCATCACCGCGCGCGACGGCATCGACAAGCTGGCCGAGCAGCGTATGCCGCGCTACCGCGCCTGGGCCGACTACATCATCGACTCACGCGACTGCGCCGCCAACACCGCCCATGCCCTCCTCGACACCCTCCCACCCGCTCTCTAACCAAAACCACCACAAAGGGGGCAGGCACCTTTGTGGTGGTTTTTCAACTGCAAAGGAAGCAACCATGAAAGCACTCGTCATTAACGGCCCCAACCTCAACATGCTCGGCATTCGCGAGCCAGGCATCTACGGCAGCGACAACTACGATCGCTTAGTGCAGATCTGCCAGGAAGCGGGTGCCGCACAGGGCTTCGACGAGGTCGAGGTCTTCCAGTCTAACCACGAGGGCAGCATCGTCGACAAGATCCAGGAGGCTTACGGAAAGGTCGACGGCATCGTCATCAACCCGGCCGCCTACACGCACACAAGCGTGGCCATCCTGGACGCGCTCAAAGCCGTCGCCATCCCGGCTGTGGAGGTCCACATTAGCGCAGTCGAGACCCGCGAAGACTTCCGCCAGGTGAGCTACGCCCGTCTGGCCTGCTTCGCCACCATCACCGGAGAGGGCCTGAAGGGCTACGCCCACGCGTTGGAGCTGCTGAAAGAGCATCTCGAAAAGTAAAATGCCAACCCCAACAAACAGCAGCGGCTTGCTCGCGCTCGGCTCCAGCAACACACAAGATGAAAAAAGCCCAGACCACCAAGCGGTCTGGGCTTAATAAACGATGGTGCTCCATGGCGGATTCGAACCGTCGACCTTGGGATTAGAAGTCCCCTGCTCTATCCAACTGAGCTAATGGAGCAAATAACCGCACGCCCAAGCAAGCACAAGCCTGTCAGGCGCAAGTAATTATAACCTAGTTGAACTGCTCGCGGTACGCCTTGCAGACCTCATCGACCGGGCCGTCCATGCGAAGGTCACCCTTCTCAATCCAAACGGCACGCTGGCAGATGCGCTCAACCTGCTCCATAGAGTGCGAAACGAACAGAACCGTCACGTCGCCGCTCTGGATAAAGTGCTGGATGCGGGCCTCACACTTTTGCTGGAAGAACACATCACCGACGGACAGCGTCTCGTCAACGATCAGAATATCGGGCTCGGTAATCGTCGCGATTGCAAAGGCGATACGCGCAACCATGCCCGAAGAGAAGTTCTTAAGCGGCATATCGACAAAGTTCTGCAGCTCAGCGAACTCGATAATGCCGTCAAAGTTGGCGTCGATGAACTCCTTGGTATAGCCGAGCAGGGCGCCGTTCAGATAGATGTTCTCGCGGGCGGTCAGCTCGGGGTCAAAGCCGGCGCCAAGCTCAATCAGCGGCGCGATGTTACCGTGCACCTTAACGCTGCCCTCGCTAGGCTCAAGAACGCCAGCGATAATCTTGAGCATCGTAGACTTGCCGGAGCCATTGGTGCCGACCAGACCCACAACCTCGCCGCGATGAATATCAAACGAGATGTGCTTAAGCGCCCTAAACTCCTCAAAGAACAGCTCGTGCTTGGCAAGCTTAATGAAGTACTCCTTGAGGTTGGTCAGCGACTCGGACGCCATGTTAAAGATCATGGTGACGTCGTCGACCTCGACAGCCAGAGGCTGCTCGCTGTAATCAACAACAGATTCAGTCATCACAGCACTCCTTAGATGTAGAGGATAAATTTGCGCTCGGACTTATGGAACACGGTATAGCCAATAATAAGCGCAAGAACCGCCCAAGCGACGCACATACCAAACGTCATAAGCGAGGGCGTAGTCTGGAACAGGAAGATATCGCGCATAAACTGCAGGTAGTTGAACATGGGGTTCGCATACATCAAGATACGCACGAGATGCGGCATTTGCGCAATATAGTCAGTCGTCCAGAAGATGGGCGTAATGTAAGTCCACGCCGTAATGACGACGCTCCACAGATGCATAACGTCGCGGAAGAAGACCGTAAGGGCAGAGAGCATCATGCCCAGGCCCATGCAGAAGCACATAAGCAGCAGCAGGCAAACCGGCAACAGAATCAGGTGCCAAGAAGGCATAACGCGGAACCACAGCATGACGATGGCGACGGCGACCAGCGAGAAGGCAAAGTTGACCAGCGAGAAGAGCACCTTCTGCACCGGGAAAACCCAGCGGTGCACCTTAACCTTCTTGAGCAGAGGGGCAGCGCCCACGATCGACGTCAGGGCCTGGTTAGTAGACTCAGACATGACGGCAAAGGTGATGTTACCCACGATCAAGTACAGCGGGTACATCACGGGCGTAATTGAGCCATTGCGGCCCTGGGCGAAAATCGTCGAGAACACGATGGCCATGACGATCATCATCAGCAGCGGGTTGAGCACCGACCATGCGACGCCCAGAACGCTACGGCGATACTTGATCTTAAAATCCTTGGTAACCAGCTGACGAAGGATAAACGCATCCTTCTCAAATTCGTTCTTAGCAAACGTCGCAGGCAGACTGCGAGTTTCTTGTTGCTTTGTCTGATCCGACACGGCTGCAACTCCTTTACTCGTACTCGTTGACAAACGAACAGTATAGACCCGACGACCATGCAAACGATTCACGCAACAAAACTGGAGAACTAACCCACATCTTAGGATGCCATGACCAAACGGCTATACTTTCAAGGATTGAATGTATAAGGAGCATTGAGTGAATTCTGAATCCATCGCCGTCATCATCCCCTGCTACAACGAAGCGCTCACGATCGGCAAAGTCATCGACGACTTTCACCGCGAGCTTCCGCAGGCGACGGTCTATGTCTATGACAACAACTCGTCGGACGATACCTCACGCATTGCCACCGAGCACGGCGCCACAGTCCG
>DBFAHJ010000128.1:0-2506 GCA_048227095.1 Collinsella aerofaciens
CGCGCTGAGCTCGTCCGCATTGCCACCGAGGTCGAGGGCCATCCCGATAACGTCGCCCCTGCTATCCTGGGCGGCGCCGTCTGCTCCTTTACGCCGACCGATTCGCTCCCCCAGTGCCTGCGCTACGAGGTGAGCGATCGCTTGCGTTTTATTACCGTGATTCCGCCCTACGAGGTGCATACGAGCGAAGCGCGCAAGGTTGTGCCGCAGGAGATTCCACTCTCCACCGCCGTATGGCAAATGGGCCGCATCGCCGGCATGACGCGCGGCCTGGAAACCGGCGACCTTGACCTGATTGCTGCCGCCAACGACGACCGCATCCAGGAGCCCTATCGCCGCCGCCTCATCCCCGACTACAACGCCGTGCGCGACACCTGCCTTAACGGAGGCGCTAAGACCATCTGGATCAGCGGTTCGGGCTCGACCCTCATGGCCGTGACTGACGACACCATCGTGGCGAAGTTCCTGCAGGTCAAGCTGCGCGAGCAGTTCCCCAAGTGTGACACGCACATTCTGACGTGCGACACCGAGGGCGCTCAAATCGAGTACCTGTAGACATCCTCCCCATATACCTGTCCGGGACGGTCGGGATGTTCCCTCAAAATCGTCCTCGCGCATGAAGGCCCCTTGTCCTGCTCCTACGGAGCGACGGACAAGGGGCCTTCGCGCTGCGGAATGATTTTGAGGGAACATCCCGACCGTCCCTGCGCCTACCTTGCTGAGGACGTCTACAGGGACCCACGCTTTGAAGGGGCGCCGAGCTGATAGTTGATTTTTATTGGCAGGGGCTCTTGCTGGTAAGGAGCACTTGCTAGAGGCAGGCCTCGGCGATGCGCTTTTTTAGTTCATCGATGCCGATACCGGTCTGGGAGCTTGTGATGATCACGTTCTCGGCCGGAACGTTGAGCTGTTTTTTGATGGCTGCTGCCTGGCGGGCCTGCTGGGTGCGGCTGATCTTGTCGGCTTTGGTGAGGCAGACGATAAAGTTGAACTCGTTGCCCTGCAGGTAGTCGATCATGTCATGGTCGAGTTTACTGGGGTCGTGGCGAATGTCCACCAGCGACACAACCAGGTTAAAGCTGCGCTCTGAGTCGAAGAAGTCGCCGATAAGCTCGGCCCAGCGGTCGCGCTCGGCCTTGGAACGACGGGCGAAACCGTAGCCCGGCAGGTCCACAAAGTGCACGTCGTCGGCCTCGAAGAAATTGATGTTGCTCGTCTTGCCCGGCGTGCTCGAAACCTTGACCAGGTTCTTGCGGCCAAAGAGTTTGTTCATGATAGACGACTTGCCCACATTGGAGCGGCCCACAAAGCTCACCTCGGGACAGGTGGACTCGGGGATCTGCGAAACCTTGCCGTAGCTGGCAACAAACTTGGCAAGCTGATAGTTAATGGAATCGGCCATGGATACTCCTTGGTCGTAGATTTTTACAAAACGGGTGTGCTATTGCGCGGCGGCGATACGACGAACGATGTCAAGCGTGATGCCGCTCGCGGTGCGAGCGTACTCATCCAGATCGAACTCGCGCTCGCAAAACGCGTCATATGCCTCGTCACAATTATCGCTGATAGCGCGCAGCACCAGGCAATCGACACCATTCTTGGCCGCGATGTGCGCAATTGCCGCGCCCTCCATCTCGACGCAATCGGCATGCGTGGCCTCAATCGCAGCGTTACGCATGGCGTCACCCGTAACAAAGCGGTCACCCGTGGCGATAGTGCCACACAGGAACTGCTTGGGGTCCTTCTCCGCAGAATTCTCATCCGCCGAGGCATCCACAAATCCATGCTCGGCAAGCACGGCGGCGGCAACATCAGCCAACGCCGGCGTCGAGACAAACTCCTCGAGCCCCGGCGCCGACTCGGCGATGAGCGCCGTGTCAGTATCGAGATAGCGCAGGCACTTGCCTATAACCACGTCGTTAATATGGAGCTTAGGGTTTAGGCCACCCGCAATGCCCGAAAACACAACGGCCTGCGGGGCATATTTGCTGATGAGATGCTGCGTTGCCGCCGCGGCGTTTACGGTTCCCATGCCAGCGGTCGTAGCAACAACGGACAAACCGTCGAGCTCGCCGTTGACAACGGTCAAGCCCGCCTCTTGTGCCACACGAGCGCCGTTCAGTTCTTCTTTAATCTGCGCAACCTCTTTTTCGAGTGCACCGATGATTGCGATGGTAGGCATACCATCCCCCAAACCCGTGAAAACTGCTATCCACGGTATGGTACCAGCATTTTGACTCAACCGCGCAATACGAAGCCGCTAGACCACCGCAGCGCGGGTATCGTAGAGGAGCAAAAGACTTGCTAGCCGATGGCGTTTTTTAGCTCCGCGCGGCGCTTTTTCATGCCGGTCATAACGGCATTACGCAACTCGGGCATGCGCGCGGTATCCATCTGGGGCACGCCCTCGAGCTTATAGGGAATGCCCAGTTGCTCGTACTTGACGACACCCATCGTGTGATACGGCAGCATTTCCAGGCCCACCACGTTGTGCCATGGAGCGATG
>DBFAHJ010000129.1:0-5621 GCA_048227095.1 Collinsella aerofaciens
TGCAGATGCCCAGCATCAGGCCATCGCGGGCCTTGAGCAGGTCGCGGACTGCCTCGGTGACCTCGGGAGCGCGGAAGAACGCCGTGATGAACTTGGCGGAGCCATCGGGCTCGTCGCCGCCCGAGAAGCCGCCGGGGATCATGACGATCTGGCTTGCACGGATGCGGCGGGCAAGCTCGTGGGTGCTCTCGGCGACGGCCTCGGGCGTGAGGTTGTTGATCACGAAGGTGTCGGCCTCGGCGCCGGCGGCGCGGAAAGCGCGGGCGCTATCGTACTCGCAGTTGTTGCCGGGGAACACGGGGATTACCACGCGCGGGCGGGCGATCTTGGCGCCGCCGTACACGTGGATATCCTTGGCACGGAAGTCGATGGTCTCGACCTCGGCGGACTCGCCGGCGCTGCGGTAGGCAAAGACGCCCTCGATGCCGCTCTCCCAGGCTTCCTGGAGCTCGGAGAGCTCGATGACTTCGGAGCCGGTGTCGATGACATAGCCCTCGACGGTGGTGCCCAGGGGCTCGACGACAACGCCGTTGGCGACCTCGGGCAGCTCGGCATCCTCGGCGAGCTCGACGATAAAGCTGCCGTAGAGCGGGGTGAAGAGGCTCTCCACGTCCACGTCCTCGGCAAGCTCGATACCGATCTGGTTGCCGACACACATCTTAAAGAGGCTCTCAGCGCCGCAGCCGTAGCCGGGCGTGGAGACGGCCAGGGCGTCGCCGGCGGCGGTGAGCGCCTCGACGGCGTCAAATGCGGCGAGCAGCTGCTGGGCATCGGGACGGTAGTCCTGGCCATAGGTGGCGGGGGCGATGCGGACGACGCGGTGCGTGAGGCCCTTGAACTCGGGGGAGACGGCGCGGGCCGCCTTGCCCACGGCGACAGCGAAGCTGATCAGGGTCGGCGGAACGTTGAGCTCGCCGGCCTCGTCCTCAAACGAACCGCTCATAGAGTCCTTGCCGCCGATGGCACCGGTACCCAGGTCGACCTGGGCCATAAGGGCACCCAAGACGGCTGCCATGGGCTTGCCCCAACGCTCGGCCTCGGTGCGCAGGCGCTCAAAGTATTCCTGGAAGGAGAGATAGGCGCGCTTGTGCTCAAAGCCGGCGGCAACGAGCTTGGCGATGGACTCGACCACGGACAGGTAGGCGCCTGCAAACTGGTCGGCCTCCATCAGGTAGGGGTTGAAGCCCCACGCCATGGCGCTTGCCGTGGTGGTCTCGCCGTCTACGGGGAACTTGGCGACCATGGCCGAGCTCGGGGTGAGCTGCGTCTTGCCGCCAAAAGGCATAAGCACGGTTGCGGCACCGATGGTGGAGTCGAAGCGCTCGGAAAGGCCCTTGTTGGAGGCGACGTTAAGATCGGTGACGAGCGAGGTCATGCGCTCGGCAAGTGTGGTGCCGGCCCAGCTGGGCTGCCACACGCTGCGGGCGCAGACGTGGGCGACCTGGTGCTTGGGTGCACCGTTGGAGTTGAGGAACTCGCGGGACAGATCGACGATGGCGACGCCGTTCCAGGCCATGCGCATGCGCGGCTCGGCGGTAACCTCGGCGATAACGGTTGCCTCCAGGTTCTCCTCGGCGGCGTAGCCCATGAACTCCTCGACGTCACCGTCGGCGACGGCGCAAGCCATGCGCTCCTGGGACTCGGAAATGGCGAGCTCGGTGCCATCCAGGCCGTCGTACTTCTTGGTCACGGTGTCAAGGTCGACATACAGGCCGTCGGCAAGCTCACCCACGGCGACCGAGACGCCGCCGGCGCCAAAGTCGTTGCAGCGCTTGATCAGACGGCAGGCGTCGCCGCGGCGGAACAGACGCTGCAGCTTGCGCTCGACCGGGGCGTTGCCCTTCTGGACCTCGGCACCCGAGGTCTCGATGGACTCGGTGTTCTGGGTCTTTGAGGAGCCGGTAGCGCCACCGATGCCGTCACGGCCGGTGCGGCCGCCCAGCAGGATGATCTTGTCGGTGGGGGCGGGGCACTCGCGACGAACGTGGTTTGCCGGGGTGGCGCCCACGACGGCGCCAACTTCCATGCGCTTGGCCACGTAACCGGGGTGATAGAGTTCATTAACCTGACCGGTGGCAAGGCCGATCTGGTTGCCGTAGCTGGAGTAGCCGGCGGCAGCGGTGGTCACGAGCTTGCGCTGCGGCAGCTTGCCCTCGAGCGTCTCGGAAACCGGGACGGTGGGGTCGCCGGCGCCGGTGACGCGCATGGCCTGGTACACATAGCTGCGGCCCGAGAGCGGGTCGCGGATAGCGCCGCCCACGCAGGTGGCGGCACCGCCGAAGGGCTCGATCTCGGTCGGGTGGTTGTGGGTCTCGTTCTTAAACAGGAACAGCCAGCCCTGGTCCTCGCCGTCGACATCGACCTTCACCTTGACGGTGCAGGCGTTGATCTCCTCGGACTCATCGACATCGGTCATGATGCCGGTCTTCTTAAGATACTTGGCGCCGATGGTGCCCATGTCCATGAGGCAGACGGGCTTGGCGTCGCGGCCGAGTTCGTGGCGCATCTCCATGTAGCGGTCGAAGGCTTGCTGCACCACGGCGTCGTCGATCGTCACGTCGTCCAGGACGGTGCCGAAGGTGGTGTGGCGGCAGTGATCGGACCAGTAAGTGTCGATCACGCGGATCTCGGTGATGGTGGGGTCGCGGTCCTCATCGCGGAAGTACTGCTGGCAGAAGGCGATGTCCGCCTCGTCCATGGCAAGGCCGCGATCGGCGATAAAGGCGGCAAGGCCGGCCTCGTCGAGCTCGCGGAAGCCGTCGAGCACCTCGACGGGCTGGGGCTCGGGGGTCTCCATGTACAGCGTCTCGGGCAGGTCGAGCGAGGCGATGCGCGCCTCGACGGGGTTCACCACGTAGTGCTTGATGGCCTCGATGGCGGCCTCGTCCAGAGCGCCCGAGATGATATAGACCTTGGCGGAGCGCACGGCGGGGCGCTCGCCCTGGCTGATGAGCTGCACGCACTCGCTGGCGGAGTCGGCGCGCTGGTCAAACTGGCCAGGCAGGAATTCGACGGCAAAGACGGCGCCATCGCTTGCGGGGAGCTCGTCGTAGGTCACATCGACCCGGGGCTCGCTAAAGACGGTCGGCACGCAGGAGCGGAAAAGCTCCTCGTCGATGCCCTCGACGTCGTAGCGGTTGATGATCCTCAGGGCCTCGATGCCCTTGATGCCGAGAATTTCGGTCAGCTCGCCCTTGAGCTGCTGAGCCTCGACGTCGAACCCGGGTTTCTTCTCCACGTAGATACGAGAGACCATTGGTTCCTGCCTTCCTGATCGGTTGGGCGTACGGTACGGTATGTGGCAGCGGTCGGTTTGCGGGGTCTGCCCTGCGGTCGCCTTGAGCCACATGTTTGTAAACCTCACTATGATACGACAGCTCGCGGCGCGTTGAGGACGGCGAGGGTGCTACAGTGAAGCGCAAACAAGAGAAAGGCATCACATGGCATTCGTTTCGCTCGCCATCATCGCACTCGTGGCCTTTGCGAGTCCTTTTATCGCCTCGGCGATTCCCGGAAAACCCGTTCCCGAGACGGTCTTTTTGCTCGTGCTCGGCGCGGTGCTGGGACCCCATATGCTCGGCGTCATCCATGTAGATGCTGAGGTCTCGCTTGTGTCCGAGCTGGGCCTGGCCTTCTTGTTCCTGCTTGCCGGCTTTGAGATCGACCCCAAGAGCATCACGGGCGTCGAGGGGCGCTACGGCTTGGCGACGTGGGTCGTCACGTTTGGTATCGCCTGGCTTGCCGTGCGCTTTACCCCGTGGTTCTCGGTCAGTCATTTCGACGGTATCGCCGTGACGCTTGCCCTCACTTCGACGGCGCTCGGCACGCTCGTGCCCATCATGCGTGAGCGCTCGCTCACTGGCACGCGTGTGGGCGACTCGATTCTCGCGTATGGCACCTGGGGTGAGCTCGGCCCTGTGCTCGCCATGTCGGTGCTGCTGTCTGCCCGCACTGGCATCCAAACGCTCGTAATCCTTGGCTTGTTTGCGGTGGTTTGCGTGTTGCTGGCTGTGGTCCCAAGCCGCTCCAAGCGTGTCGGCAGCCGCTTCTTTGCGTTTGTCGAGGAACGCGCCGATACCACGTCGCAGACCTTCGTGCGCCTGACGGTGCTCATCCTGGTCACGCTCGTGGCGTTCTCGGCCGTCTTTGATCTCGACATCGTGTTGGGTTCTTTTGCCGCCGGCTTTGTCTTGCGCTATATCATCCCCGAGGGCAACCATACGCTCGAGACCAAGCTCGATGGCCTGGCCTACGGCTTTTTGATTCCGGTATTCTTTACCGTATCGGGCGCAAAGATCGATCTGACGGCCGTGGCGTCGCGCCCGGGTCTGCTCGTGGGCTTTATCGTGGCGTTGTTGATTATTCGTGCCGTGCCCATTCTTATTTCTATGAGCATTTGTCCTGCGACGCGCGATGTGTCGGCGTATGGTCGCATTACCGTGGCCCTGTACTGCACCACGGCCCTGCCGATCATCGTTGCCGTGACAAGCGTTGCCGTCAACGCGGGCGCGCTGTCGCAAGATATTGCGTCGGTCATGGTTGCTGCCGGTGCCATCACGGTGTTCTTGATGCCGTTGCTCGCGCAGCTCTTCTACCGCGTGGTCGACGCCGCGCCGGTCGCCGCCGTGGCAGAAGTTGCCGAGCATCCATCCGATGCGCTCGACATCCTGCGCGCCCATCACGATTTGGCGAGCCTGCTCGCACGTGAGCACGAGCTGCTGACTTCGCATGGCCATGGTCGCGTATTCGAGGGCTTGCCTACGCTCGATACGATTGCCGAGCGTCTTTCCGCCGAGGCGGCGAGCGGCCACATCGATGCCCGCATCGTGGACGCGGCGCATCTTCTTGCCGATAAGACCTATGGTGATGAGGTCGACCCGTCCGAGCTGACCCCGCGCGAGCGTCGCCGCCTGGAGCGCGCCAAGCTCGCCGTGCGCGAATACCGCCGCCGCATGCTGGAGCTCTATGCAAGAGAAGAAGCCGAGGACGACGACGGCAAGTAGTCGATACTCTCTCGGGGAAGCCGCGTCCCGCTTTGAAGGCTCGGAACGGGATGTGGTTTCCGAAACGGGGGCCGTTGGGAAACTGTGTCCCGGAATGGGCGCTCAGAGTGGGATGCAGTTTCCGCGAGAGACCCGTTGCGGAAACGGTATCCCAGAATCGGCGTTCAAAACGGGGCGCTCTTTCCGAAACATGGCCCCGAGGGAAGCTGCGTCCCGGTCTGAGTCGGGACTGCGGGACACAGCTTCCCTTTCAAACAGAAGAAGGCGCGCTGCCTGCAGTTGATGCAGACGGCGCGCCTTCTTTGTTGGACTATGTTGAGGCTGGGAGCTGAGGCTTGTGGTCCCTTAAGAGCGGGCGGCTCCGTCGACGGGGAGCACGGCGCCCGTGACGTAGGAGGACATGTCGCTCGCCAGGAAAACAAAGGCGTTGGCGACATCCTCGGGCTCGCCCATGCGACCCAGCGGAATGGTGGCGACGATGGGCTTAATAACCTCTTCGGGCAGGTTGGCGACCATATCGGTCTTGGTTACGCCAGGCGCGACGGCGTTGACGCGGATGCCCATGGGGGCGAGCTCGCGCGAGAGCGACTGGACCATACCGTTGACGGCAAACTTGGA
>DBFAHJ010000130.1:0-8209 GCA_048227095.1 Collinsella aerofaciens
TTGAACCTGCGACATCCTGCTCCCAAAGCAGGCGCGCTACCAAACTGCGCCACGTCCCGAAGGTGTTGAGCAGCTAAGGTCTAAACCTTGCGTGTCCCAAAGCGAAGGAAATTATAGGGGAGACTCCCCGCCTGTGCAAGCATTGATGCCTTAGCTCCTCGAATGTGCAACAAAACGACGATGGAGCAGGCCTATCACAAACGCCACCACGGCGACCGGCGCCCACGCGGCCCCAATGTCCGCCAGCGGCAGCGCGTCGAACGGCAGCCACGCGCTCGCAAAGAACGCGTCACGAACCGAGGTGATCACGCTCTGCACCGCGACAACGCCGCCGACCCAAACCCACACCTGCGGATGCGCGTCGCAAAAACCGTGCACCAGGCCCATAAGAACCAGCACAATGGCGACGGGGTACAAGGCATTGAGCATGGGCACCGAGAACATAAGGATCACGTCGAGGCCCACGTTGGAGAGCACGCACGAAAACGCTGCGAACACAAAGGCAAGAACCGCAAAGGGACGACGCATAGCCTCCTCGGAGGCCTCCGCTCCCCCTTCGACCACATACGTCTCGCAGAAGTAACGCGAGCAGCAGCTGATGAGGCCGATGCACACGTTCATGCAGGCGAGGAAAAAGATCGCAAAGACCACGACCGTGCCGACAAGGCCAAAGTGCATGGAGGCAGAGCGGGCAAGGATGGCGGCGCCATTGGTGGCATCGGGCATCACGGTGCTGAGCTGCGTGCCGGCAAGCGCCAGGCCGCAGTAGATGATGGCCATGAGCGCGCCGGCGATCACGCCGGAGCGCGAAATCTCGAAGGCCACGCGCTTGTCATCGGTAACGCCCAGCTCGTGGATGGTCTCGGCGATGATAATTCCAAAGGCGAGCGACGCGAGCAGGTCCATGGTCTGGTAGCCGGTCAGAAAGCCCTGCACAGCAGCACCGGCATCGTAGGGAGCCTGAGGCGCGGCAGCCGGTCCCAGCGGCGAGATCACGGCGGCACCCACGACCAGCACGATGAGCGCAATGAGCGCGGGGCCCGTAATGCGACCGAGCACGCGCGTGATGACGCCCGGACGCAGCGTGAGCGCAAACGCGACGACAAAGAAGCCAACGGCAAACACCAGGCGCGCCGTGCCGAGTGAAACACCCTCGGGCAGCAGCGGCACCAGCATCTCGAAGGCCGTGGAGCTCGTGCGCGGAATGGCCAGGCACGGGCCGATGGCCAGATACACCGCCGCGACAAAGAACTCACCAAACTTGGGGTGCACGCGGCCGGCAAGCTCGCGCGCCGTTCCGGCAAGTGCCACGGCGATAAAACCCATGACGGGCAGGCCGATGGCGGCAATCAGAAAGCCGAGCATGGCGACCGGCGTGGCAGAACCTGCCTGCAGTGCCAGCAGCGGCGGAATAATGAGGTTGCCGGCGCCAAAGAGCATCGAGAACAGCGCAATGCCGACGGTAACGACATGGTCGGAGCGCAAACCGCGCGGAGCGGATGAGGCCATATGCACACCTTTCGGGTCGAAACAAAAACGGGACGGGCAAAAACACCCGTCCCGCAAGTATATACGCTCTAGCAGGCTAAATCGCGCAAAGCGTCAATCGCGGTATCGACTTCCTCGTCCGTGTTGAAATACCCAAACGAGAAGCGAACGATACCCTGGCGCTCGGTCTCGAGTGCGCGGTGCATGAGCGGAGCGCAATGGGCGCCGGGGCGCGTCGCAATCCCCCACCCTTGCATGAGCGCGTCCGAGATCTCAGCAGAGTCGATATCACCCACGTTGAGTGAGACGATCGCCGAGCGCGACGGCTGGTCAAAGGCGCCGTAGAGCTTGATCTCCGGGATTTCGCGCACGCCAGCGAGAAAGCGATCCGCCAGTGCTCGCTCATGCGCCGCGATCGCCTCGACTCCGCCTTGCGCCTCGATAAAGTCGAGACCTGCGGAAAGTCCCGCGATGCCGTGGCCGTTGAGCGTGCCCGCCTCAAGGCGCGTGGGCCACCCAAGCGGCTGCAGAGCATCGAAGCTGTGCACGCCCGTGCCGCCCATGGCCCACGGAGCCACATCGACGCCCTCCGCCACGGCCAGGCCGCCGGTCCCCTGCGGACCCATGAACCCCTTGTGGCCGGTAAAGCACACAATGTCGAGCCCCATGGTTTGCATATCGATATGCGCCGTACCGGCAGACTGAGAGGCATCGACGATCACCAGCGCACCGGCCGCATGGGCGATGGCAGCCACACGCGAAACGTCGACCGCGTTGCCGGTCACATTGGAAGCGTGCGTCACCACCACGGCACGCGTACCGGGCGTGACCAACCGCTCGAGCTCGTCGTAGTCGAGCGCGCCGTTCGCGTCGCAGCCCGCATGCTCAACCGTCACACCCTGCTCCGTCGCCAAGCGATTGAGCGGACGCAGCACGGAGTTGTGCTCAAGCACCGTCGTGACCACGCGGTCGCCGGGGCGCACCACGCCATTGATAGCGGTGTTGAGCGCCGCGGTGGAGTTGGGCGTAAAACACACATGGTCCGCCCTCGGGCAACCAAAAAGGCGCGCAAGCTTGGCGCGGCAGCCGTGGATGGTACGCGCGGCGTCAAGCGCACCCGACGTGGCACCGCGCCCGGCATTGCCGAGCGAGCACATCGCCTGCGTCACGGCATCGATGACCGCCTGCGGCTTGTGCATGGTCGTCGCCGCGTTATCCAGATAGATCATCGCACGACCTCCCACATATCGATCACGGTATAGCCCTCGGTGGGAACGCCCGCCGCGGCGAGTTCGCCGCGCAGCAGCTCCTCATCGGCAGGCAACGCCTTCCACGCCAGACCGCAGCCGGCAGCGACCTCCCCGGGCACGGGAATCGTTCGCCCAGGAAGGCCGCGCTCGATGCATAGGGACTCGCAGCCCATGGCGGCCGCCGTGGTGGGAAACGTGATGACAAGCGCCGGGCGCTTCTCCCTCATGACAACTCCAACCAATATGCTACGGGCGCACGACGCGCACGGCCTGCTCCATCTTCTCCACGATCACGTACATGTTGGTGACCTCGCCCACCGCAAGCTGGTCTTTAATGCCATAGTGGTCGAGGCAGGTACCGCAGGTGAGAATCTCGACACCCTGCTCGGCCAGGCCCTTCAGATCATCGAGCACCGGAGAGCCCTCGACGGTGAGCTTGGCGCCGCCGTTGTAGAACAGCATGGTCGCGGGCAGCTCCTCCTGCTGCGTCACGGCAAAGATGAAGGCCTTCATGAGCTTGTGGCCCAGCTCGTCGTCGCCACGGCCCATACAATCGGTGTAGACGGAAATGACGAGTTTGCCCTTGCTGGCGCTGGCACCACAGAAGGCAGCGCCATCCTGCTCGGGATCGGCCACGGCAACGGCGCCAGAAGTCGCGACGGTCACGTGCCACTCGGCGTCCGAGATCTTCTCGACCGAGGCCGTGCAGCCCTTCTCCTGCGCCATCTTGGAGATGTTCTTGACGGCGGTCTCGTTGTCGACCGAGGTCACCACGGCGCCCTCGCCGTCAAGCTGTTTGAGTGCCTTAAGCGTCTTGACGACGGGCAGCGGGCAGGCATCGCCCATGGCATTGACTTCAATTTTGGTAGACATAGTAAATTCCTTTCGAATGAATCAATCAAGAACGATAGATAGTTGAATAAACAAACCGTTAACGGACAACGCGGACGGCAGGACCGCCCGGCTCCGCCTCGCAAACGCGACCGACGACGGCGGCAACGCGCCCCTCGGCATGCAGACGACGCGCAAGCTCATCCACATCCGCCGCGGGCGCCGCAATAAGCAAACCGCCCGAGGTCTGCGGATCGTACAGCGCATCCAGCATGCCCGGCTCCAGGTCCTCGTCGGCCGCCACGCGCGGGCCAAAGAAGTCCTGGTTGCGGTAGGAGCCCGCGGGGATAATGCCCAGACGCGCCATGTCGAGCACCTGGTCAAAGAGCGGCACCGCCCCCGATGCAAGCTCAACCTGCACGCCCGAGCCCTCGGCCATCTCGCACGCGTGCCCGATCAGACCAAAGCCCGTAATGTCGGTGCAGCCGTGAAGCTCAAGTCCCTCGGCCAGACGAATCGGTGCCTCGTTGAGGGTTCGCATCGAGTCAAACATGGCTGCGGCCTCGTCCTGCTCGATGAGCTCGCCCTTAATGGCCGTGGTGATAATGCCCGAGCCGATGGCCTTGGTCAGCAGCAGAACATCGCCCACGCGCGCGCCGCTGTTGGCGAGCATACGGTCAAGCGCGACAAAACCGCTCACGGACAGGCCGTACTTGGGCTCGTCGTCGCTGATGGTGTGACCGCCCGCGATGGAGCAGCCGGCCTCGACGCACTTGTCGGCGCCGCCCGCCAGAATCTGACCGGCAACCTCAACGCCCAGGCAGCTCGGGATGCACAGCAAGTTCATGGCATGGCTCGGCCGCCCGCCCATGGCGTAGATGTCCGACAGCGAGTTGGCCGCGGCGATCTGGCCAAACAGAAACGGGTCGTCGACCATCGGTGGGAAGAAGTCGATGGACTGCACGAGTCCCAGGTTCTCCCCTACGCGGAAGACGCTCGCATCGTCGGAGGTATCGAACCCCACGAGCAGGTTGTCGTTATGCACATTGGGTAAATCGCCCAGGACCTGGGCGAGGGCTCCGGGGGCCAACTTAGCGGCTCAACCGCTCGCGGCCGTCATGGACGTGAGCTTAATCTGATCGTCAGCCATCGATACCTCCTCTCATCGGTCAATCATTTCCTCCCAGTATACGCATGAATGCGAGCCTACGGCGGATGCATTAATTGAGCGCCTGTGCGCGAATCGCCGCGCCGATGGCTCCGGCAAAGCGAGCCTGGGGCGAGGTGGTCACCGGCGACCCCAGTAGCTCGCCCAACCGCTCCACCACGAATGCGTTCTCGCACAGGCCTCCCGTCAGGTAGTACGGGGCGCCCGCCGCCTGCCCAGCCATGGTCGCCACGCGCGAGACCACGCTGTCGATCACGCCACGCGCAATGTTCTCGCGCGGCTCACCGCGACCGATCAGGCTGATGACCTCGCTTTCGGCAAACACCGTGCACATGCTGCTGATCTTGGTGGGTTCGCCGGAACGCGCAAGGTCGGCCATCTGCTGTTGGGAAATACCCAGACGGTCGGCCATGATCTCCAAAAAGCGCCCCGTGCCGGCAGCGCACTTGTCGTTCATGGCAAATTTGGCCACGCGACCGCCCTTGATCTGAATGACCTTGGTGTCCTGACCGCCCACGTCGATCACGGTGCCGTGGTCGCCAAACAGGCGCACAGCACCGGTACCGTGGCAGGTAATCTCAGTCACGACCTTATGCGCATAGGGCACGGCGACACGACCGTAGCCGGTCGCGATCACGCGCACGTCGTCGGCAGCCACGTCATAGCCGGCCGCGGCAAGCTCGCCGCGCAGACGCTCCGCCGCATCGACCGAGGAGAACCCGGTTGGCTGCACGCACGTCCACGCCACCGAACCCCCTCCATCGACCACAGCAGCCTTAGCCGCCGTAGACCCGATATCGATCCCGATCCCTATCATGGCTCTCTCCCAATCTAAACATCAAAGGTAGCGGCGCGTTCAGGCGCCTTAGCTCTAGGTTTCTCGGGTGCCGGAGATTGACCCGAAAGAGGAGCGCAGCGTACATTGGGTACGCAAGCGACGGTTTGAGGAGCAAGATCCGGTGCCTGAGGAAGCTAGAGGGTTTCGATGAAGGCGGCGATGCGGGTCTCGATCTGTCCCATGTCGCCGTTGCTGTAGTCGGTCTCGATCTTCATGTACGGAATGCCCGCACCCTCGACAGTCTCCTGCATGCGCGCACTCTCCACGTTAAAGGTGTGGCACGCCTGGAGCACGCTCTCCACTACGCCATCGACGTGATACTTCTCGCACATGGCCAGCGTGTTTTCCATACGACCGTCGTTGGGCGTCATGACCGAGCAGTTAATGTCCAGGTAGCGGTCGGCGATGGCGCGCAAGATGTCGGGAGCCTCCGGGTCGATCATCATGGCCGCCGTGCGCTCGCCCGAGCAGTCGTCCATGCACACGACCACACCACCGTTGGACTCGATGGTGCGACCGATCTTGTTGATCACGCCGCCCACCGGGCAGCCGGTGATCAGAATGCGCTTGGCATCCGCCGCAACCGGGCGCTCGCTCGCGTCGTAGGCCTCGCGCAGCTTGACAACCTTTTGCTCCAGCTGCTACGTATAGGCCTCGATATCAAAGCTAAACGTACCGGCAAACATGGTGCTCATCAGGTCGACGCCGCTCATGGCCGCCGGCTGGTTGGCCTGCAGCGCAAACATCTCGAGCTGGGCCGCACGCAAGCGGTTGCGACGACGGACGGCAGCGCGCAGATCATCGTCGGTAATCGTGATGCCGTAGAAGTTCTCGAGCTCCTCCTTGAGCAGACGGCACTCCTCGTACCAGCCCTCGCGCTCGTAGGCTCGATCGCGGCCCTGCGGAAGATGCAGAATGTGCGTGCGCTTGAGCTCGTTGAGCAGCTCGTACATCTTCTTCTTGCCGTCGCAGGTGGTCTCACCGATGATCATGTCGCTAAAGTACGTAAACGGGCACTTTTGCGAATAGGCAAAACCATACGTAGACTTGATGAGCGGGCACAGGTTTGCCGGCAGCACCTTCTCGGCCTCGGGAATCACCTCGTCGGACGTGCCGCACAGCGCCACGCTCGCAGCCCCCGCGGCATCGATAATCTCGAGCGGCGTGTAGCTGCACAGAAAACCGACCAGGCGATTACCCGCCTGCCTATAATCCTTGACGCGAATAAACGCCGCCTTGCGTTGCTCGTTGAACTCCTCAAACGTGGACGGCAACGGCTGCTCAATATTTTCCGACATATAACTCCTTAACAAACCTTTTAACCAACCAAGGAAACGGCTTTCCCAGGTGCCCGAGGTTGCCGTGAAAGAGGAGCGCCGCGTACTTTGGTATGCAAGCGATGGTTTGAACGGCAAGATCGGGTGCTTGGGGAAGCCGCTGGACCGGATAGCCCTAAATGGTTTCCAAGAAAGCCTCAATCCTGGTTTGCAGTTGGCCTGCATCCTCGCCGGCGTAGTCGGTCGTGATGTGCATAAACGGGATGCCGGCCTCTTCGGCGGCCTTCTCCACGGCAAACGACTCCATCTCGTAGAGCGTGCAGAACTGCAAGGCCACGTCGACGATGCCGTCGGCATGCAGGTCCTTGGCCATCTGGACAATGTCCTTCATACGCTGGTCGTTGGGCGTAAAGACGGCGCAGTTGATCTTAAAGTAGCGCTCGGCGATGGCGTCGAGCATCTCGTCAACCGTCTCACCGGACTCGTCGACCAGGTCCTTGTAGTAGCGCGAGCCCGTGCAGGACTCCTCGCCCACCACGACGCCGCCGGCCTTCTCGATGAGGTTGAACAGCTTCCAGTTGGGCACGGCCATGGGCGTACCGGTGTACAGGATGCGCTTGGTGCCCTTGGGCGCCACACCCTCGCCGGCCTCAACGCGCTGCTCGCACTCAGCCGCCATTTCGTTGATGGCGCCGGTCAGACGCGGCGTGTCATCCATAAAGGCGGCCTGAACGGTCAGCAGGCTGTCGAGACCGCTGATGGGCGCCGGATCGGCAGCGCGGGTCGCAGCCAGACGCTGCAGGGCGCGACGCTTCTCGTTGACGGCGTGGATGGCAGCCTTCAGGCGCTCAGGCGTAATCGTGACGCCGCACTCTTCCTCGATCTTGGCGGCAAGCTTTTTAACCTCGGCCTTCCAGGTCACGAGCGTCGACTCGTCGTGCACGTTGGGAATATCCATGACGTACATGTTCTTTTGCGTGGCAAAGAACTCGTAGGCCTTCTTCTTGCCATCGCAGGTGTTCTCGCCTACCACCAAGTCACTCGACTCAATGTAGGGGCAGACCTCGCCCAGCTTAAAGCCGGCAAAGCTCTTGATGAGCGGGCAGGTGTTGCGCGGCAGATGCTCCTCGACCTTGTCGGTCGCCCAGTCGGCACCCGAGCACAGACCAACGGGAATGCCGTCACAGGCAAGTACGATCTCCTCGGGCACGTACACACAGAACGAACCGACGATCTTGGTGGCCTCGCCGGCCTCCTTCTTGTCGAGCATCTCCTTAATACGGCCGCTGTGGATGTTGGTGGCGACAAAATCCAGGTAGGACGTGGACTTGGGGCGATTGTTCTGCGTCAGGAACAT
>DBFAHJ010000131.1:0-7686 GCA_048227095.1 Collinsella aerofaciens
GTCGGCGCATAGAGCTTAGACATATACATTGCTCGGGTCATTTATTTCTCCTCAATAAGCTTGTCGACCTCTGCCATAAGCGCGTCGACAATTTGATCCTCAGCTACTTTACCAATGATCTGGCCATGCGAAAAGAGCAGGGCCTGACCTCGTCCACAGGCCACGCCTAGGTCGGCGTCGGAAGCCTCGCCGGGGCCATTAACGGCACATCCCATGACGGCAATCGAAAGCGGCGCGGAGTAGTTCTTAAGCCGCTCGGTGACCTCCTCAGCAATGGGAATGAGGTCAACCTGGCAGCGGGCGCACGTGGGGCACGAGACAATCTCGGGACCACGGCGACGCAGGCCCAACGACTGCAGAATACCCCAGGCAACCGGCGGCTCCTCAACCGGATCGGCTGTGAGCGACACGCGCATGGTGTCACCAATGCCTTCGGAAAGCAAGATACCCAAGCCTACAGAACTCTTGATGGTGCCCTGGAGCTTGGTCCCCGCCTCCGTCACGCCCAGGTGAAGCGGAACGTGGGGAATCTCACGCGACAGGGCTCGATAGGTATCGAGCGTCGTTTGCACGCTATGGGCCTTGGCCGAAAGCACAATGTTCGTAAAGCCGCGGTCCTCAAAGTGCTTGACGAAGCGCTCGCTCGACATCACGAGCTTTTCGGGCTGCGTGAGGTCTTCGCGCTCGGCGATATCCTGCTCAAGCGAGCCCGCGTTCACGCCAATACGAATCGCGCACCCAGCGGCACCCGCGGCATCGATCACGGCATCGACCTTGGCCCAATCGCCAATGTTGCCGGGATTGATGCGCAGCTTGGCAGCACCGGCCTCAACGGCACCAATGGCGAGCTTATGGTTAAAGTGAATATCGGCGACGATCGGCACCGGGGACTCAGCACAGATGGTGCGGAAACCCTCAAGCGCGGCCTCGGTGGGCACGCTCACGCGCACGATATCGCAGCCAGCCTGCGCCAACGCGCACACTTGCGCAAGCGTTGCCTGGGCATCAGCGGTATCGGTGCAGGTCATGGACTGAACCACGACCGGAGCGCCGCCACCGATCTGCACGCCGCCCACATGCACGGGGCGCGTCAACTCGCGAGGCAAAGGATGGGATAAAGACAATCCAAACACTCCCCTACAGAATAAATCGAAGGATGTCGGAACGAAGCATATAGACAAACAGCAGCACAAAGAGCGCGATGCCCACATAGCTCACAATCGTCTGGACCTTGAGCGGAAGCTCGCGGCCAGCAATCTTTTGAATGATCTCGATGACCAGCTTGCCGCCATCGAGTGGTGGGATGGGCAGCAGGTTCATAAAGCCAAGCGAGAACGAAATGAGGGCGGCAAACGAAAGGAACGTGGCAGGGCCGGCAGCAGCAGCCTGTGAGGACATAACGCTAATGCCCACGATCGAAGAAGACTGATCGAGAATCTCCATCGTATGCTGCGGCTGGAGCAGGCGCATCACGCCCTCCGCTGTCTGCACGACATAGGAGAACGAAAGGCGAGCCGACGTGATGGGGTCTAAACGGACCACCTGCGTAGAGGCATACACACCTAGGCGCTCGTCCTCTTTGAGCGCAACCGAGGTCGAATGCTGCTTGCCGTCGCGCTCATACTCAATGGCGATATCGTCCTTACCGGCGGCCTTGCCGATGGCATCGTAAACGTCCATCCAGGTAGAGCACGATACTCCGTCAACCGAAAGGATCGCGTCGCCGCCCTCGATACCCGCCTTGGCGGCAATAGACCCCTCGTCAACCTGACCGATCACGTTGGTATCCATCGGCACGGTGACACCCGCAATAGAGTAGATGCTCATAAGCAGCAAAAAGCCCGTCAGGATATTGACGAGAATGCCCGCGAGCAGCATAAAGGCGCGCTTGAGAAAACCCTGGCCCAGATAGGTATGCGAACGCTCTTGCGCAAGGAACTCGGCTTCGCCGCACGGCAGCTCCCACACATCGCCCTCGGTAGTCGCATGCTCTCGATCGAAACGGCGGCCGTCAAAGGTGGTGTAACCCGCCGCGTCTCGCGGCAGCGTCTGATACTTGGTGGGATAGTAGCTCGGCGAGGGCTTCTCCCCTTCCTCATACCAAGGCGCGATAGAGCCCCAACCCAAGAGCAAGGCGCATGCCTCGAGCACAACCTCCTCGGATAGCTCGAGCTCGACAGCAAGGTCGGCCACGGTCACGCGACCATGACGGTAGATAGCCGCGAGCACGCGATCGGCACACGAGACGTCGGTCGGATCCATACCGCAGATGGCAGCGTAGCCACCCAGCAGCAGCGGGGTCACGCCAAACTTGGTTCCAATGCGACGCGACGTGTAATGGATGTCAAAGCGGCAAGGCAGGCCCAAAAAGAACTCGGTCACGCGGACGCCGCAGGCACGCGCCGCCAAAAAGTGGCCGCCCTCGTGCAAAAACACAAGGACGGAAAGCATCAGCAGGCCCCAAAAGACCGATGAGAGAACGCTCAGAACAGTATCCATAAAACGAAAAAGCAATCCTTATGGGTTAGGAACGGGTTGCGGCGAGCACCTGCGCAGCCTTTTCACGCGCCCATGCATCGATGTCGCGAAGCTGCTCAAACGAATCGACCGCCTGCATATCGTGGGAATCCATGCAGGATTCCACAATGCGATCGATATCGGTAAAGCTGCAGCCATCGTTCAGGAAGGCATCGACGGCGACCTCGTTGGCGGCATTGAGCACGCACGGCATGGTGCCACCCGTCTTGCCGGCACGTTCGGCCAGTGCCAGACAGCGGAAGGTATCCATGTCGGCAGCATCAAACGTGAGCTGCCCCAGCTCGCGGAAATCGATACGAGGCGCCGGGGTATCCCAACGCTCGGGATACGAGAACGCGAACTGGATGGGAATACGCATGTCGGAAGCACCGAGATGCGCCATCACGGAGCCGTCGGCGAACTCGACCATAGAGTGAATCTTGGACTGACGCTGCACGACCACGTTAATGAAATCGAGGTCGCAGTTAAACAGATGCATGGCCTCAATGCGCTCCAGGCCCTTGTTCATGAGGGTGGCGGAGTCGATGGTGATCTTGGCACCCATGGCCCACGTGGGATGTGCGAGGGCATCGGCACGCGTCACGCGGTCGAGCTCGTCGCGGGTGCGGCCAAAGAACGGACCGCCCGAGCAGGTGAGCCAAATACAATGAGCCTCGCGTGGGTTCTCCCCCAGATAGCACTGGTAGATGGCGGAGTGCTCAGAGTCGACTGGAATAAGCTGGCTCGGTTGCGCCAACGGCATAAGCAAGTCGCCGCCGACGACGAGGGACTCCTTGTTGGCAAGGGCAAGACGCTTATTCGAGGTCAAGGCCGCATGGCTCGCCTCGAGACCGGCGGCGCCCACAATAGCGACGAGTACGCAGTCGACATCGTCGCGACGCGCGAGCTCGCAAACCGCCTGCGCGCCAACGCCGAGCTTCGTTCCCTCGGGCAACTCCTGCAGCACGGCGTCATCGCCATGAGCGACATCGGCCACGGCAACCGCCGGAACCGAGAACTCGCGGGCAGCGGCAACGAGCTCGGAGGTACTGGAGTTAACGGACAGCGCCGTCACCTGCAGGCGATCGGCATGCTGGCGGCACACATCGAGCGCCTGGGTGCCGATAGAGCCCGTACAACCCAGGATGGCAACACGGAGACGTCCATCGGGGCCATACGTCGTCTGGAAGGACATTACAGCACGCCTCCGATCATCAAAAGCAGCTGCGCGGTAATGCAGCCAAAGATAAGCGAATCGCTACGATCGAGCATGCCGCCGTGGCCCGGGATAAGGTTACCGGAATCCTTGACGCCCACACCGCGCTTGATGCGCGACTCGATGAGGTCTCCGATAACGCCCAGGACGGACACGACCACGCCGCACAGCAGCGCATAGGGCAGGCTGAGCTTGTAGAAGTGCGTCGCCCACAGGATGAGCCAAATCAAAACCGAGCCCAGGATGCCGCCGACAAACCCCTCCCAGCTCTTTTTGGGAGAGATCTTGGGAACCATTTTGTGCTTACCGATACGGCTGCCCACGATGTAGGCAAACGAATCGGAGACCCAAAGGGACGCGCAAACGCCCACCGAAAGCAGGGCGCCGGCAAAACCGGGCACGGCATCGCGCAGCAGCACGATAGCCGACAGCATAAAGCCAGTGTAGATGGGACCCATGAGCGTCACGGCCACATCAGAGATGCGGGTACGCGGCGACCAGACATACCAAATGCCCACAGCGAGCATCAGGGCAAAAAGCAGGGCATTCAGCAACATCGAATCGCCCAACGCCGACAGCGGAAAGAGTACGGCGGCAGCGATACCCATGCGCTCGTTAGCCATCTTGCCATCGAGCCTCGTCATACGGAAAAACTCATAACAGCACAGACCGCTCATGACAGAAACAAATATGGCCGTGGGCACGATACCCAAAACCAGGCACAGGATAAAGACAACGGCATAGACGATACCAGCGGCGGCACGGGTGATAAAGCCCGCAAGCCACGAACCGGTGCCATTCTTCGCTGCGGGCGCTCCCGCAGCGACAGCCTTGCGCTCAGATGTCTTGGGAGCAGATGCCTTGGGACGATCGGACACGATTAAGCCTCCTCGGTCTTGCTCAGTCCACCAAACCTACGGTCACGGCCCTGATAGGCCAAAATGGCGTCAACAAGGCCCCAACGATCAAAGTCGGGCCAATAGGTATCGGTGACGTAGAACTCGGAATAAGCCACCTGCCACAGCAGATAGTTCGAAAGGCGCAGCTCACCAGAGGTGCGAATCACAAGCTCAGGATCGGGAAGACCGGCGGTATAGAGGTGGGAGGCCACCATATCGTCATCAATTGCGCCAGGATCGATCTTACCGGCGGCAGCGTCGAGTGCGATCTGACGGACAGCGCGGGTAATCTCGGCACGCGCGCCGTAGTTGACGGCAAGCGCCAGCGTCATGCCGGTGTGATCGGCGCACTCGGCAAGACCGCGTTTAAAAACATCGCGAGTCTTCTTGGGCAGCGCTGAAATATCACCCAAAAAGACAACACGCACGTTTTCGCGCTTCAGAAGCGGCAGCTCGTCGATAAACGTCTTGGCAAACAGATGCATCAAGACGTTGACCTCATGCTGCGGGCGGTTCCAGTTTTCGGTAGAAAACGCATAGGCAGAAAGCACGTCGACGCCCAGACGCACGCAGGCGGTAATAATCTCGCAAAGGGAGACGATACCCGCCTTGTGGCCCTCAGTGCGCGCAAGACCGCGAGACGTGGCCCAACGACCGTTGCCGTCCATGATGCACGAGATATGGTGCGGAATGTTATTGAGGTCAAGGTCGGAAAAACCGACGCCCGCAGGGGCGTCGGCAAAGTACTCGACCAGTTTATGCTCGTCGTATTGCACCTTAGATCTCCATGACCTCGGCTTCTTTTTCCTTCAGAAGCTCCTCGACCTTGGCGACATACTCATCGGTGTGCTTCTGGACCTTGGCCTGCTCGCGACGGACATCGTCCTCGGTGAGCTCCTCATCGCGCTCGAGCTTGTTGTTGAAGTCGCGACGGATGTTACGGATAGACACCTTGGCCTGCTCGGCGTACTCGCGGCACTCCTTGACGAGCTCGCGACGGCGCTCCTCGGTGGGAGCCGGGAACGGCAGACGAACGACGGTGCCATCGGAGTTGGGGGTAATACCCAGATCGGAAGCGCCGATGGCCTTGACGATAGCGTTGATGAGTGCCTTGTCCCACGGCTCGATGAGCAGCATGTGGGCCTCGGGGGTCTTGACGGCGGCAACCTGCGTGACCGGCGTGGGAACACCGTAATAATCGACGGTGATGTCGGACAGAATGTTGGCATTGGCGCGGCCGGTACGGACCTTGGAGAAGTTATGCTTGAGGGACTCGAGCGACTTGTCCATGTGGGCGGTGATGTTCTCTGCCATGCTTAATCCTCCTGATAGACGAGCGTGCCGACGGGCTCACCCGAAAGCGCGCGCTTGACGGTGTCCTCGCCATCGATGTTGAGGACCAAAATCGGCATACGGTTGTCCTGGCACAGTGCCGTAGCCGTGGAATCCATAACCTGCAGACCGCGGACGAGAACCTCGTGATAGGTAATCTTGTCAAAACGGACGGCATCAGCGCACTTGACGGGATCCTTGTCGTAGATGCCGTCAACCTTGGTGGCTTTAATCAGAATCTCGGCGCCGATCTCGCACGCACGAAGAGCCGCGGCGGTGTCGGTCGTAAAGTACGGATTGCCCGAACCGGCGGCAAAAATAACAACGTTGCCCTTGGAAAGGTGGTTGATGGCGCGACGGCGAATATAGGGCTCGCAGATCTCGTTCATCTGGATAGCGCTCATAACGCGGCAGGGAACATCGTTGTGCTCGAAGGCATCCTGCAGGGCGAGCGCGTTCATAACGGTTGCCAGCATGCCCATGTAGTCGGCCTGAGCACGCTCCATGCCACCGGCAGCGCCGGCCATGCCGCGGAAAATATTACCGCCGCCGACAACGACGCCGACCTCATGGCCAACGGCGAGCAGCTCCTTGACCTGCTTGGCAAGATGGTCGGTAACCTTGGGGTCGATGCCATATTGGCCGTCGCCCATGAGTGCTTCGCCGGAAAGCTTAAGAAGCACGCGTTTATATCGGATGTCGGACAAAGCGATCCTCCTTTAATTAGACTCTCAATATGATATCAAAGGCTCTCATAAGAGCCATGAAAAAGCAGGCTGTGAGTAAAACCCACAGCCTGCTCATTACCAGCTACAAGAGCTTATTTACTCGCCACGGACCAGACGGTCAAAGGCAACGACGGTAATGGTGTCGCCGAGCTCCTTGGAGACCTGCTCAGCGTACTTCTTGATGGTGAGGGAGCTGTCCTTGATGAACTCCTGCTCGGTGAGCACGGACTGCTTGTAGAACTTCTCCAGACGGCCGACAGCCATCTTCTCCTGGATAGCCTCGGGCTTGCCGGACTCGGCAGCCTGGGCCATGTAGATCTGCTTCTCGTGCTCGACGGTCTCGGCCGGAACCTGATCGCGGGTAGCGCAGATCGGGGCGACGGCGGCAACCTGAAGGGCAACGTCGTGAACGAAGGTCTTGAAGGACTCAGCCTGAGCGGTCTCGGCCTTCTCGAAAGCGAACTCGACGAGGACGCCGATCTTACCACCCATGTGGATGTAAGAAGCGAGCGCGCCGTTCTCAGCCTTGCGGGCAGCGAAGCGGGAGATCTTCATGTTCTCGCCCATGATGTGAATCATCTCGGTGAGCTCGGAGGAAACGGTCTCCTCGCCCATCGGCTTCTCGAGCAGAGCGTCGACGTCAGCAGGCTCGGTGGTAGCGACAACCTCAGCGACCTTGGAAGCAAAGCCGGTGAACTTGGCGTTGGAGCCAACGAAGTCGGTCTCGCAGGAGAGCTCGAGCAGAGCGCCGGTCTTGCCATCCTCGGAGACGAACGCGGCGACAGCGCCCTCGTTGGTCTCACGGCCAGCCTTCTTGGCAGCCTTGGCAAGGCCGTTCTTACGCAGAACGTCGACAGCGGCGTCCATGTCGCCGTCAGCCTCGACGAGAGCCTTCTTGCACTCCATCATCGGGGAGTCGGTCATCTCGCGGAGCTGCTTGACCATAGCGGCGGTAATCTGGGCCATTGTGGTTCCTTTCAAAGAGATGAAAAAG
>DBFAHJ010000132.1:0-7446 GCA_048227095.1 Collinsella aerofaciens
GCGCCGCGGGGACAAACCGTGAGAAACTATTTAGCGTTTATGGAGCGTATACGATGGGAGCGATGCCTTGGATAAGAACGAGCTGCAAAAGCGTATGGAACAGGCCATCCGCCTGACGGCACCTGGTCAGCCGATCCGCACCGCCCTCGACATGATCATCGCCGGTCACCTGGGCGCCCTTATCTGCGTCGGCGACACCGAAAACGTGCTCGCTGCCGGTAACGACGGCTTCCCGCTCAACATTTCGTTCACCTCGAACCGTCTGTTCGAGCTCTCCAAGATGGACGGTGCCATCGTCATCGACGGCGACCTCACCCAGATCCTGCGCGCCAACTTCCACCTCAATCCCGATCCCTCACTTGCCACGAGCGAGACGGGCATGCGTCACCGCACCGCCGCTCGCATGTCGGTGCTCACCGATGCCATCGTGATTTCGGTCTCGGCTCGTCGTGCCGTCGTTAACGTGTACGTTCACGGCAAGAGCTACGAGATCCAGCCCGTCACCACCATCATGAGCTCGGTCAACCAGCTCGTCGCCACGCTCCAGACTACTCGTCAGTCGCTCGATCGCTCCCTGCTGCGCCTGACGGCCCTCGAGCTGGACGACTACGTCACGCTCGCCGACATCACTGGCATCTTCTCGAGCTTCGAGATCATGCAGCAGGCAAAGACCGAGCTTAAGGATTGCATCGTCAAACTGGGCAACCAGGGCAAGCTCGTGCAGATGCAGCTCGAGCAGCTCGCCGGCTCCAGTATGGATACCGAGTACGACCTGATGATTCGCGACTACGCGAGCGATTCCTCCGAGGCAAACGCCGAGAAGATTCGCGCTGAGCTCGCTCGCATGACGCCTAAGGACCTGTCCGACCCGCAGCATGTGGCGGCAGTTCTGGGCTATGACGACCTGGACGAGGACTCCGTCATGACGCCGCTGGGCCTGCGCACGCTTTCGCGCGTGTCCGTCGTGCGCGACGGCGTGGCCGAGAAGATCGTCGACGAGTATGGCTCGCTGCAGGAGCTCATGGACGACATCAGCGAGGATCCGGAGCGCCTGGGCGACTTTGGCGTTAACAACCCTGCCATTCTTGCGGACTCCCTGTACCGCATGAAGGGCACCAAACAGGGGAACGCATAATGGCGCCCGTATGCGCCGTGGTCGTTGCCGGCGGCAGCGGCCAGCGCTTTGGAAATCCCGGCGGCAAGCAGCTCGTTAACGTGGCGGGCCGTCCGCTCATGAGCTGGTCCATCCGCGCGTTCGATCGGAGCGACAAGGTCGGCCACATCGTCGTGGTTTGCCCTGCCGAGCGCCGTGCCGAGATGCGCCGCCTGGCCATCGACCCGTTTGACTATGACACGCCCATCAGCTTTGCCGATGCCGGCGATACCCGTCAGGATTCCACCCGTGCCGGCGTGCATGCGGTTCCGGCGGGTTTCGAATATGTCGCCATTCACGACGGCGCTCGTCCGCTCATTACCACCGAGGCCATCGATCACGCTATCGACGTGCTTGTGGGCGACCGCTCGCTCGACGGTGTCGTGTGCGGTCAGCCCGCGATCGACACGCTCAAAATCGTCGACGGCGATAATATCGTCGAGACGCCGCCGCGCGAGCTCTATTGGGCTGCGCAGACGCCGCAGATCTTTAGCGTCGACGCCATGAAGCGCGCCCACACCGCAGCTATCGCCGAGGGCTTTATCGGTACCGACGATTCATCGCTGGTCGAGCGCATGGGCGGGCGCGTCCGCTGTGTCCAGAGCCCGCGCGATAACCTTAAGGTGACGCTGCCCGAGGACCTGCGTCCCGTAACCGCGATTCTGCTTGGCCGCATGGCTGAGGGAGAGGACCTTCCCCATGTTCAGTAACCTGCGCATTGGCCACGGCTACGACGTCCACCGTTTGGTGGAGGGGCGTCGATGTATCATCGGCGGGGTCGACATTCCCTACGAGCGCGGCCTGCTGGGCCACTCGGATGCCGATGTGCTCGCGCACGCCTTGGCCGACGCCATTCTGGGCGCCTGCCGCGGGGGAGACATCGGCAAGCTATTCCCCGACACCGATCCCGCCTACGAGGGTGCCGATTCGATGGTGCTGCTCGCTCGCGTGATGGACTATGCGCGCGAGCTGGGCTTTGAGTTTGTCGATGCCGATTGCACCATTGCCTGTCAGCAACCCAAGATCACTCCGCACCGCGATGCCATGCGCGCCAACCTTGCCCATGCCCTGGGCGTTGACGTCGAAAACGTGGGCGTTGCCGCCACCACGACCGAAAAGCTCGGTTGGGAAGGCCAAGGCGAGGGAATCGGCGCTTGGGCCGTCTGCCTGCTACAGAAAACCGTTAAGGAGTAACGAATGCGTATCTACAACAGCGCTACCCATAAAAAGGAAGAGTTCCAGCCCATCGAGTCCGGCAAGGTCCGCATGTACGTGTGCGGCCCCACGGTCTACGACAACATCCACATCGGCAATGCCCGCACGTTCATCAGCTTTGACGTGATTCGTCGCTGGCTCATCGCGAGCGGCTACGAGGTCACGTTTGCCCAGAACCTTACCGATGTCGATGACAAGATCATCAAGCGCGCCAACGAGCAGGGCCGTACGGCTGCCGAAGTCGCGACGGAGTTCTCCGATAAGTTCATCGGCGTCATGCGCGCCGCCAACGTGCTCGATCCCGATGTGCGCCCCCGCGCCACCAAGGAGATCGGCCCCATGATCGCCATGATCAAGACGCTTATCGAGCAGGGCCACGCTTACGCCGCCGATAACGGCGACGTGTATTTTGCCGTGCGCAGCGATCCCAACTATGGTCAGGTCTCGGGCCGCAACATCGACGACCTTATGGTTGGCGCGCGCATCGAGGAGAACGAGGACAAAAACGACCCACTCGACTTTGCCTTGTGGAAGGCCGCTAAGCCCGGCGAGCCCAGCTGGCCGAGCCCCTGGGGCGAGGGCCGTCCCGGTTGGCACACCGAGTGCGCCGCCATGGTGCATCGCTACCTGGGCACTCCGATCGACATCCACGGCGGCGGCTCCGACCTTGCCTTCCCGCATCACGAGAACGAGTGCGCCCAGGCCACCTGCGCCTGGCACCAGGGCTTCTCCAACACTTGGATGCACACGGGCATGCTGCTGGTAGACGGCGAGAAGATGTCCAAGTCGCTCGGCAACTTCTTTACGCTGGCCGAGGTCCTCGAGCAGCACTCCGCTGCCGCCCTGCGCCTTCTGATGCTGCAGACGAGCTATCGCTCGCCGCTCGATTTTTCTTGGGAGCGCCTGGAGGGTGCCGAGAACTCGCTCACGCGTATCGCCGGTACGGTCGAGAACCTGCGCTGGGCCGCGAACCATGCGACGGCCGATGCCGATGAGGCAGCATCTGAGGCGTTTGCCGCCAAGGCCGCCGAGACCCGTGCCACCTTTAAGGAGTGCATGGACGACGACTTTAACACCGCTGGTGCTATGGGTGCCGTCTTTGGCTTTGTGACCGAGTGCAACCAGTACCTGGAGCAGGCGGGCGACGCTGCCGACAAGGCTGCCGCGCTTGCCGCCGCCGACACGCTGGCCGAGCTGCTCGATACGCTTGGCGTTGAGCTCCCCGAGCCCAAGGTCGAGCTGCCGCTGGGTCTGCTGGGCGTTGCCGCCGGTTTGGTCGCCTATACGGGTGACGACGTGGACGAGGCCGCTGCCGAGATTCTCGAGGCCCGCGCCGAAGCCCGCGCCGCCAAGAACTGGGATCTGGCCGATGCCATCCGCGACCAGCTCAAGGACCTCGGGCTGACGATCGAGGATACCGCCGCGGGCACTCGTATTAAGAGTCTCTAGTATTTGTCGACCGTTCGAGGTGCGGCAGATTGCCTTGAAAGAGGAGGGCATAGACCTGGTGGTCATGCCCGACGATTGAAAGGCAAGGTGCCGTGGCTCGGACGGTCGATTCTTGTTCGTTATCTATTTAAGGAGGTCGCTATATGGCCGACAATCGCAAGCGTGCATCGCGCGGAGGCAAGCAGGCTGCTTCTGGCTCGCGTCCGATTCGCCGCAACGACCGCGCTGCCGCTCCCAAGGGCCAGCGCGAGCGCTCACAGGCTGCTCGCCCGCAGCGCGAGCGTAGCCGCGATAACGTCCAGGTTCCCAAGGGCGAGTTTATCGAAGGTCGCCGTGCTGCCGCCGAGGCGCTGCGTACCGGCTTTCCCGTCAAGTGCGCGCTCATCGCTGAGGGCGGGGAGCGCGATGCCGCCTTGTCGCGCCTGGTCGACGACCTCAACGCCGCAGGCGTCCGCATTAAGTATGTGCCGCGCGCGCAGCTCGATGCGCTGTCGAGCCATGGCGCTCACCAGGGCATTGCGCTCGAGGTGGGTAATTTCCCCTATGCCGATGTTGCCGATATCCTCGATCGCGCGGGTGACGGACCGGCGCTTGTCGTCGTGCTCGACCATGTGACCGACGACGGCAACTTTGGCGCCATCGTGCGCTCCGCCGAGGTCGTGGGCGCGGCCGGCGTCATCATTGCCAACAAGCGCGCCGCCGGCGTGACCGTGGGCAGCTACAAGACTTCTGCCGGCGCCGTCATGCATCTGCCCATCGCGCAGGTGCCCAATATCGCCCGTGCACTCGATGACCTCAAGGCCGCTGGCTTTTGGGTGGGCGGTGCTTCCGAGCACGCCGAGGGCAGCTGCTGGGATGCTCCCTTCGAGGGCCGCGTGGCGCTCGTCATGGGTTCCGAGGGCGATGGCATCTCGCGTCTGGTGCTCGAGAAATGCGACTTTTTGACCAAGCTTCCCCAGCGCGGCATGACCGAGAGTCTCAACGTGGCCCAGGCGACCACTGCGCTGTGCTTTGAGTGGCTGCGCCGCAATGTCGGCGAGCTCATGGGGGAGGAGTAGCGCATGTCCAAGAAGAACCGCGCCAAGTCCAAGGCCAAGCGCTTTGGCGAGGGCTCGGCCAAGCCAATTGTTTCGGCCGCGACCTACGGCGTGGGCGGCAATGCGTTTGCGCAGGCTATCGCCGACCCAGTCTCGACGGTGCACTCCAATAAGCCCGAGCTGCTGGTGGTCGACGGTTACAACGTGATCCATTGCACGCCGCGCTACGAAAAGCTCGTGTACGACCATTCCGACGATCCGTATTCCAGCGACGTTCACGATATGGCGCGCACCGCGCTCATCAACGACGTGGCGGCGTTTGCCCAGGGCCGCTACGAGGCTGTGATTGTGTTTGACGGCGCGGGCAATATCTCCAGCGAGCGCCCCAACCTGCCGGCCCGCGGCGTGCGCATTGAGTTTTCGCCGACGGGCGTCTCGGCCGATACCGTGGTGCAGAAGCTCTGCATCGAGGCGCGCGAGGAAGGCCGCGCGTGCTCCGTGGTGTCGAGCGACAGCACGATCCAAGCCGTCGTCATGGGCAAGGGCGTCACGCGCATCTCGAGCCGTATGCTGGTGGACGAGATCAAACAGATCGATAACGACGTTCACGAGGCAGAGGAAGCTCCGCAGATCAAGATGACCCTGGGCAGCCGCTTGAGCCCCGATGCCCTGGCCAAGCTCAAGGCCCTGCGCGGGAGGTAGGGGAGCTGACGGCGCGACGCTGTCTCGCTAACTCCATTCAGCGATGTCGATCATTCTACGGAGGCGCCATGTAAGCGCCTCTTTTAGATATGGCAGCCTTGCCGTGAGCGCGTCGTTTCTGGACAGAATTTCGATTGCCTCGTCAACGAAGCCTTCGAGTTTGTCGCCGTCAAACCAGCCCATGTCCTCGACGAGCAACATTTGTTTGGCGGGGCTTGAATGAAACTGCGCGCTGGTAAAACTGTGCTCTCCTGCCTTAAGCTCCTTTAGAGAAACGTTGCACCAGAGCGATGAGCCCGAATCGAAGATGGGGGCAG
Organism: Collinsella aerofaciens; assembly: GCA_048227095.1. Lineage (GTDB taxonomy): Bacteria > Actinomycetota > Coriobacteriia > Coriobacteriales > Coriobacteriaceae > Collinsella > Collinsella aerofaciens_CF. The sequence continues at coordinate 5,874 of DBFAHJ010000132.1, forward strand.
GTCTGCAGGCTAGCGTGTTGACGTTTCGCACAAGGCCAAAGTTACGCCAATGACGGTCATAGTTGGCGATGATGTCGTCACACACGATCATGCGGTCAAGGGCATCCTTGACGCCTGCCACCCCGAGCTCCTCGCAGTTTGCCACGTATCGCTCGTAGTCGGTTAGTCGTTCATCTGCGTTTGCGTGCTGGTTTACATAGAACGCAGGGACATACTCTTCTTCATCAGTTAAGAAGACATCGCATATGCTCAGGGCGGAAGTGCCCGTGCCCTCGAGCGAGTAAGGCACATAATCGCAGGTGTTTAGGATGCGACGGTGGAGTGCAGTCGCCACCAGCTCGTTATAAGATTCCTGGTTTAGATGCGCACCTGCCTTGTGGAGGATTCGACGGTCATCCTCGCATGTCCAGTACTTTTGAAGATTGCCGTCCGAGGTGTTGTCAGGCTTTGCGGCAGCTGCCTTACCCTCTGGGGCGAAGGGCGCGATGCTGAGAGAGACGTCATCAAAAGCATTATTGAAGAAATTGATATCTTTCCACGCGAGACCGGAGTCTTGGGGCCTAATCCAATACTGGTCGGATAAGGAGAGGCCAAGATTTCGCTGTACGAGTTCATCGGGAACATCGACTGCGGCTTCTGCAAGCAGGGAGGCTAGCCCAATGCGTGCGAGCGGGATACCGCGGCCGCGCCACCAGATGCGGAAGGAGTCGAGCGATACAGGTTTGCTGGGAGCAAAAACTCCAATAGGGGCGTGGGCACGATCGACGTCGGCGCCGATGTGGGTAAAGTCTTTTCGCGATGCGCTGTAGACCAGTTGGGCCACTTCGTGCGTGCGGTTCATGAGGGTGAACGCGATCTCGCTCTTACCGTGGCCGCGGCGGGGACGTCCCCCCGTTTTGGTCACGGAGCGGAGTCGCGTGTCTACGCTGTCTTTGTCGATGAGCCATACACCAGAAGCCTTGCGGGCGGTCAGTGCGCCGTTCTTAATGAGCACCTGCACCCTGCGCGGGGTGATGCCGAGCAGCTCGGCTGCTTCCTTTGTAGTCAACATCGCGAAACCCTTCGCCAGAACGAATAGTTTTATAGAACCAATTGTAATTAAAACTATTCGTTCTGACGAATGGTTTTAAGATTGAAGGCGCGCTGACAGAAATGAACGGGCCCGGTACGTGTTGTTGCTGGATTTTGCATATTTGTATAACGCCGTGCGGCCTGTTGCGCCCCGTCCGCAATTCCATTATTCTTAACAGGCTTCGCGCGAAAGCGCCAAGTGTGCCAGTGTGGCGCAACGGTAGCGCAACTGATTTGTAATCAGTGGGTTGCAGGTTCGATTCCTGTCACTGGCTCCATGAGAGTTTCGGGCTCTGTTCCCTTGTGGGACAGGGCCCGTTTCTATTTATGTCGATAAGTCAGCGTGTTTGGCGCCAACCGAGCTTCAGGTTTGTCTCGATTCGCAACACGAGTGGGCTGAAGACCTTCCTTATAGTTACAGATCGAGACATTGCCAAGGGACGGCCGATAACATCTCGATCTGTAACACGAAGAGGCTGAAAACCGTTCTAGCTGTTACAGA
>DBFAHJ010000133.1:0-7652 GCA_048227095.1 Collinsella aerofaciens
CAAGGGCGCCGAGATGGGCATTCTGTTCAAGAGCGCCGAGGCGCTGGAGAATCTGCGCAGCGTGGGCACCGTGGTGCTCGATAAGACGGGAACGGTCACTCGCGGCAAGCCTGCCGTGACCGATATCGTGGTAGCCACGCGTGCCGACGGATCGCCCGCCATGAGCGAAAAGGCGCTGCTCAAGCTGGCCGCTGCGCTGGAGCGCTCAAGCGAGCACCCGCTGGCCGAGGCGATTATGGCCGAGTGCGAGGCGCGCGGAATCGTCGCACGCATGGTCGAGGACTTTGCCGCCGTGCCCGGGCGAGGCGTTACGGCACGCGAGGGGCAAAACGCCATTGCCGCCGGCAACGTGCGTCTGATGGACGAGCTGGGCGTGAAGGTTCCCGCCGGCCTTGCCGAACAGTTCGCGGCCGAGGGCAAGACGCCGCTGTTCTTTGCCAAGAACAGCGAGCTTGTCGGTACCATCGCCGTGGCGGACGAGGTCAAGGAGACGAGCGCCGGGGCCATCGCCGCACTGCGCTCGCTTGGCGTCGACGTGCGCATGCTCACCGGCGACAACCGCGTGACGGCCGAGGCCATCGCCCGCCGCGTGGGGCTGAGCAGCGAACAGGTCATCGCCGACGTCCTCCCTGCCGACAAGGAGCGCCACGTCCGCGAGCTGCAGGATGTGGGCGGCAAGGTCGCCATGGTAGGCGACGGCATCAACGACTCCCCCGCCCTGGCGCGCGCCGACGTGGGCCTTGCTATCGGCACCGGCGCCGACATCGCCAAGGAGGGCGCCGACGTGGTTCTCATGCGCAGCGACCTCATGGACGTCGCCCGCGCCATCGAGCTTTCGCGCGCCACGATCCGCAACATCAAGCAGGACCTGTTCTGGGCACTGTTCTACAACGGCATCGGCATTCCGCTGGCGGCGGGCGTGTTCTTCCCGCTCACCGGATGGCAGCTCTCGCCGATGTTTGGCGCCGCGGCCATGAGCCTGTCGAGTGTCTGCGTCGTAAGCAATGCGCTGCGCTTAAAATCCTTTAAGCCAAAAGTGGCAAAATAAGCTCACCATTAAGTCCATTTAGAACGGGTTTTCCAGGTGCCCGAGATTGACCTGAAAGAGGAGCGACGCGTACTTTGGTACGCGAGCGACGGCTTGAAGGTCAAGGTCGGGTGCCTGGGAAAGCCGACACAACAGGGAGGAATACCCATGCGATACACAATCAAGACTTCCGGCCTCATGTGCGGCCACTGCGACGCTACTGTCGAGACGGCACTGCTCAACGTTGCCGGCGTGACCGACGCCGACGCCGATCACGAGACCCAGACCGTCCAGGTTGAGTGCGCCGACACCGTAACCGCCGAGCAACTCGCCGCCGCTGTCGAGGCCGCGGGCGAGAAATTCCACGCCCTGTCTGTGACCGCCGCATAGCAGTCGCTGCCTACTGAATCCTCAGAAGTTGCGGTGAAATACGGACTGTTGTGCCGCCCTAGGCCTTTAAACGGTCCGTATTTCACCGCAACTGACGGGGACATCCGGAAGATCGACCAGAAACGAGGACCCGACATGATGGCAGACCATAAATCGGTGACCCGCATGCTCAAGACGGCACGCGGTCAGATCGACGGCATCCTGCGGATGGTCGAGGAGGACCGCTACTGCGTCGATATCTCCACGCAGCTCATGGCCACACAGGCGCTCCTCGCGCGCATTAACGCCGACGTGCTCAAGGCGCATATCGAGGGCTGCGTGACTTCGGCAATCGAATCGGGCGACGAAGACCTCAAAGCCGCCAAACTCGCCGAAATCGAACGCGTCGTCGACAAACTCTCCAAGTAATTGGGGCATTGGGGACAGGTACGTTTGCACCGTCTTGGTATTCCGGGGACAGGTATGTTTGCACCACATTGGTGCAGATTAACCTGTCCCCCTTGCTCTAAATCGGGTATAAAGGCGTGCAGCATATCGAACGAAAGGCAATTTGCATGAATGACTTTATGAAGGGTCGCAATGGTGCCGATGAACTCACCATCGTGATGGGTTTTGCCGGCATCGTCATCGCGATGATCGGATCGATAGCCCGCATCCAGTGGCTCAGCTGGATTGCCATCGCCGTAATCGTGATTGGCGTGCTGCGCGGCCTGTCCAAAAATATCGACGCACGTCACAAGGAGAACGAGGCCTTTGTCGCCGCGACTGCAAACGTCCCCTGCCTGGGCAAATTCGTCGCCAGCTTGGGCGGCGGAACCGCAGCGGCCAGCACCTCACGCGCGGCCGGCACCAGTAAGGAAGACTTTGAGCGTGCCAAGCGCACGGCCAAGAAGATGTGGAAGGGCCGCAAGACCACGGCCTATCTCAAGTGCCCCAACTGCGGCCAGATGCTCTCCGTCCCCAAGGGCAAGGGCAAGATCCGCGTCACCTGCCCCAAGTGCCACGCCAAGATGGAAACCCGCTCCTAGCCGCTACACCATAGGACAAATTAAAAGCCGAGGCCTCGTGTCGAGACCTCGGCTTTTTGCATGGGGCGACATCATTCGATGAAGCTGTCGCCCCGTCGCGCCAGCGCCTAAGCTACGCCGTCGCGAGCAAGCTCCTCTGCCAGGGCTTCTGCCGGCATGGCCATAATCGCGTCGAGCTCGGTGTCAACCTCAGGGAGGCGCTTGACCTTCAGCTTGCGCACCAGGTTGCCGCGGCACATCACGTGCATTGGCTCACGCAGAGCACACAGACCATCGAGCGGGTTCTCGCGCGTCACCAAAATGTCGGCCGCCTTGCCGCACTCGATCGTACCGGTCTCGCCGCCCAGCCCCAGTAGCTCAGCATTGACCTTCGTGGCTGTATGCAGTGCGAAGGCATTGCTCACGACCACGTACTCGGCAAAATAGGCCACCTCGCGCCACATGTCGTACTGTGTCACGAACGGGCAGCTCGAATCCGTGCCCAGGCCCACCTTAACGCCGGCTTCCAGCGCCGCACGAGCACTCTCGATAATGCCCGAGCACACGATGTCGCCGTTCTTCTTTTGCGTATCAGTCGAATGAGTCTTCTCCGGATCGAGCAGTACAAACGGCAGCGCGGGGCTGATCGTGCAGGTCACGCTCGGCGCGCGTCCCTCGAGCTGCGTACCCGCGGCACCGTGATACAGCTCCAGGATCTCGGGGGTCATCGGAGCGCCGTGCTCGATTGTGTCGACGCCGGCCTGAAGCGCGGCCTTCACACCTTCGGTGCTCTCGACATGGGCCATGACCGGAAGGCCAACCTCGTGCGCCGCCTTGCACGCCGCAGCGGCAACCTCGACCGGCATGCGCAGCACGCCCGGCTCGCCCACCTCGGTCGCGTCGAACACGCCACCCGTCACGAACAACTTGATGACATCGGCACCGCGCGCATACAGGTCGCGCACCTGCTGGGCTGCCTCTGCGGGAGTATTGGCCACCTGCGCAAAGAGGCCCGCACCGTGGCCACCCGGCACCGTGACACCCGTTCCCGGTGTCACCAGACGCGGACCCTGATACTTGCCGGCATCGATGGCGTTGCGCACGGCCAGATCGGCAAACAGCGGGTCGCCCGCGCCGCGCCCGTAGTCACGCCGCTTGCCAGCTGCTGCTGAGCGCTGCCCTTGAGGATATGGCGCACGATGGTGCGGCCCACCGGATTATCGAGCTTCTTCATCAGCGCGCCGGCATCTCCCGCCGAAACCGGCTTGCCCGACCCGCACAGATGCACATGCATATTGATGAGGCCCGGCATGAGATACGCATCTGCCAGGTCGATGACCTCGGCACCTGCAGGTGCTTGCGCCACGGCGCTCGGTCCCATCCAGGTGATGACACCGCGCTCAACGGCCACGGCCATATCGGGCTGCGGCTCCATATGCTCCGAGCCATCCAAGACGGTCGCATTGATAAACAACGTGGGACGATCGGCAGTCGCCATATCGAGCCCCTCCCTCACGATTAACTTGAACATTTGTCCATTATCGCCCAGCGCGACAGGATTGCTGCGGACATATCGGTTAACGGAGAAAGGAGGAGATACGGAGAACGGAACGCGTTGCAGTCCCACCCCAGCGACATCCGGGAAATGTCTCAATCTGTAACAGGTGGACCGGGTTTTAGCAGCCAAATGTTACAGATCGAGATCTTTCGGCACTGCGTCTAACCTTTGTCTCAATCTGTAACAGTTGGGTCGAATTTCGGCCGTTAGATGTTACAGATTGAGATATTCTCCAGCCCTGTCGTCAAACGTCTAATTCTGTAACAAGTAGACAGGTTTTCGGCCTCTAGATGTTACAGATTGAGATCTTTTAGCGGTAGCCAACCTTCTGTCTCGATCTGTAACAGTTACGTGGCCAAACGGCTCCTTGTTGTTACAGATCGAGACAAACTCGGCAGGAACAACCACATCCGCGTCAGTTGCACCCCTCAGCGTCCGTACCACTGCCGCCTCCATTCCTCCGCCAGATTGACCCGCTGCGGAATGCCCGCCAGTCTCATCTTTTCAGCCAGCTTCCCCGGATTCTTGAGCTCATCAAACGTAAACCTCAGTACCTTATGTCCGAGCATCGTCAGATGGGACTCCCGCTGACGTTCCGCCACGAATGGGTCGACCGACTCCCGATCCCCACCATCCTGCAGGGCATACTTTCCCTTTCCATCGAGCTCGCCAATCACGCACGTCCCGTCCTCGAGCCTCCAGAAATAGTCGACTCGAAATACCTGATTCGGATCGAGCGGATCACGAAACTCCACCTGCAACTCTGGTACCGGAAAACCGTATGCAATAAAGAATGCCCGGAAACGAGACTCGCCGCCGTTTTCGGACAGCCCGTCCGCATACGACGCGATCACCTGCGCTCTGCGATGCCCTCGCCTGCCCTCGCAATCGGAGCGGAGGCGCTCGCCCAGGTCATCGCGCGATACGCCCTTTGCTCGCAACGCAGAATCGGCAATTGCCAACCCGTACGAAAACGGCGCGCGCAGCAGACAATCCTCTACCGTGCGCCAAAACGGCGTCACCCGCACGCCGTCGACTTGTTCAAGCGCACCCGCCGCCTGCGGACGCAACAGCCGGCATCCCGCACTCAACGGCACCGAGCAACCTGTCTTAACAAGAAATCGCGGCCCGAGCAGATCATTCGGCACCTCCAGCCCCCACAAAAGCGCCGCGTCATAACCCCAAAACGCCCAATCGGGATGAAACTCTGCAAGCCCTTTGATGGTACGCAGCGCTCGCTCCGCCGACGTCAACGCATCCCAATCATGTTGAAAACAGAACAAATACGGCTCGGGCTCCGCAATATCATCGGTTCCCACATGACGCCGCAGCCACATGAGCTCGGCATTGTCGTGTGTCACAAGCAGCACGCCTTGTTCAGCCGCCTCCGTGAGCCTGGCAAGCATCCTATTCCGCGCCAAGGTGTTACGTGTTGCATGCTTGTGTTTAAGAACGGTATTAGACACTTCCATCACCACCACATCGGACAAATGGACCATCGCCGCTGTTGCCTCCGCTGACAAATGTCTCGATCTGAAACAGGAAGACGGTCTTTGAGCCTCTAGTTGTTACAGATCAAGATTTTCAGTCGTGCGTCTAACCTCTGTCTCAATCTGTAACAGGAAGACCGATTTTTGGCCGCTAGATGTTACAGATCGAGATCTTTCGGTACCGCGTCCAACCTTTGTCTCAATCTGTAACAGTTAGACCGGTTTTTTGTCCCTAAACGTTACAGATTGAGACAAAGTCAGGGCAGCAGGGCGACACCAGCCACATCCCCTACTCCCACTCCTGCTCGTAGATGTTAAGCGACTTCACGTACCGCCCCTGGGCACCCATGATGTCGCGGACCAGGCGCAAGAAGAAGCTGATGCATGAGGTGTCGAAGCCATCTTCCAGGTCTTCTGGATGAACGGCGCCAGGCCCGTCGACCGCCGTGTCACTCAGGCGTGCGATGTCATACAGATAGAGTTGTCCCGCCGTCAGCCAGACATCGTCGACGCAGGCGAGGCGCACCGCAATCGCTCCGTCGCTCCAATGCTCCTTTTGCACGATATGCGGGTCGTAGACATCAAAGCGACAGTCGGTGCGCGTGTCCTTCAGCATGACCATGCCAGTCGCAGGATCCTTGTCCAAAATGCCAAAGCGCGAGAAATACTGCGTGTCGCGTACCTGCTCGAGCCGCTTGAGCGAGGCAGGCGAAAGCGATGTCGGCGGCTCTTCAACATACAGCTCGAGCAGCGTCTTGCCATGGCGATAGGGGCGCTCGAAGAGCAGCCAATCGGTAAATGCCATGTTGTAAGCCATGATTTCGTTTTGCGAAGGTTCCTCGCAATAGCCGAGCCACGGGTCGACAATGATCTCGAACTGTTCGCGCGCCGGCTCCAAAAACTGGAACTTCCGCAGCATCCAAAAATGGGCCATGTCGGCAATATCGTTGCCGACGGCTTCGGCTAGCTGCGCTCGGTCTAAAGCGTGGTCAGTCATGGCATCCTCCTCAAACTGATAGACCTCAATTTGAGCTTACGAGGAGGGTGGTCGGCCACGACCAGCGCGGGCAAAATAGGCCTCCGGCTGCAAACCAGATGCTGACCAAGCACTTGACGAAAAGCTTGACCGAAAATGCGCACCGCAACAAAACCGCAGGTAAACATAGACGGCAAACCCGTCCTTTTGAGCCAAGCGCCCCCGGCCATCACAGAAACAGCAGAGCGCCACAGCTCAAGAAGACGCCGAATGGACACTCGCGCGTCGACAAACGGGCAAATCGCTCACAAAGAGTGTCCCCAACGACTAGACAAAAAATGACTAGTCATTGGGGACGTTCTTAAATAACTACTTTACAGCTCCAGCGCATCGGCGACTTCGGCCGCGCAGGCCAGGGCATCGGCCATAGCGTTCACCACGAGCGAGCTGCCGTAGCGAGCATCACCCGCCACATACACCGGCGCGGCATCCGCGGCGACGCCGTCGACACGGGCCGCAAGGTGCGAGCCCTCGGCGGCCATCACCGGCAGCGGACGACCAGCGGTGGCAACAGGCACGCCAACGGCGTCGAACACGCCATGCTCGGGACCCGTAAAGCCGCAGGCGATGAGCACCAGCTGGGCCGGCACCTCGTGCTCGGAGCCCGCGATGCGCTCGGGCTTGCCAGCCGACCAATCCAGATCGACCACGCGCAGGCCCGCGGCCGCGCCCTTCTTGTCCAACAGTACCTCGAGCGTATCCACGCCCCAGGCACGCATCTCGCCGCCCATGGCAGCGATGGCCTCCTGCTGGCCGTAATCGGTCTTCTTCACGTTAGGCCACTGCGGCCAGGGGTTGCTCGCCGCGCGCGCATCAGGCGCCGCCGGCAAGAACTCAAACTGGCGCACGCTGCGCGCACCCTGGCGCACCGCGGTGCCCACGCAATCGTTACCGGTATCGCCGCCGCCAATGACCACAACGTCCAGGCCGCGCGCGTTCACCGCGGGCTCGCCGCCATCGAGCACCGAGACGGTCGAAGCCGTCAGGTAGTCCACGGCATACACCACGCCCGGGGCATCAATGTTCGCAGCCGAAAGCCCACGCGGAGCACGGGCGCCGGCAGCCACCACGACGGCGTCAAAGTCGTCGAGCTTGGCGGTAACCTTGGGATCGCTCACGTCGGCACTCAGCTCGAACACAATGC
>DBFAHJ010000134.1:0-4645 GCA_048227095.1 Collinsella aerofaciens
GTGAGCTCGGCATGGCGGCAGCGGCGCATGCGAACCGGCGGCAACTTGGTATGGTGGCCGTCCTTGGCCGAAAGAAACATAGGCAGGGCAACCGCGCGAGGGACGGGGCCGCAGGCGTAGCAGACGTCGAGTATGCCGTCACAGGGGTCGGCGTCGGGACAGATGCGATAGCCCGAGCCATAGGTAGGACCCAGCTGAATCGCCATGATGATCGCCCTTACGCGCTCGGCGGGCGCCCCGTCAAAGCTGACTGTCATGGGGTAATTGCGATAGCGTAGGCCAAACTGCTCAAGTCCCGAAAGAGTGTAGAGCGGCGCGCCGGTGAGGCTCGTCTTTTTGCGTAGCTCGGTGGTGCCAAGGCCGATGGCGGCATCGATGCCGACCGAAAGCGTCTGGTCGTAGTACTCAACGGTAGCCTCGCCGCTGCCGCTTGTGGGGTTCCATAAGCGAATGCGCCCGATGTCCTGACGCTGCAGCTCGCAGGTGAGCAGCGCGCCAAAATCCTTACCGGAGAAATCGTCGATGCCGAGCGTTTGGGCAAAATCGTTGCCGGAGCCCACGGGTAGGATGGCAAGAGCGGGGCGGGTGTCCTCCTTTTGCGTCATAAGCCCGTTGACGACCTCGTGAATCACGCCGTCGCCGCCAAGGGCGATAACGGTGCGATAGCCCTGAGCCTGTGCGGCCAGCTCCTTGGCGTGTCCCATGCGCTCGGTCAGCATCAGGTCAAACTGGGATGCGCGCGCGGTCATATCCAAAAAGCGTTGCAGGCGCTCGGCAACTTCGCGCGCCGCACCCGACCGGGCGGCTGGGTTGGCGATGATGAGCGTGAGGCCAAAATCAGTTGCGTGCATGGGGCGACTCCCGGCGTATGACGTGACGGTGCGGTCGCGCTCAGGTCGAATTGCCCCCGATTGTGGCTGCACGTCGAATACTTACGTCTACTCTATCAGGTCGTTGTGGCGTTCGATAGCATCCGCTACCGTACCGCCCTCATCCACAATAAGCGAACGGCGCTTGGGCGAGATGATGCGCTGGGCGGGGTACACGCCGCGGTGTCCGGCGGTTAGGTAGCTGATAAAGGCCACGATGACAAAGAACCCGGCTGCCGTGCCGTGGAACAGGTCGATGGCCATCATACAGGTGGTGATAGGCACGTTAAGGCCGGCGCAGAATACGCCGAGCATGCCCAGCGCTGCTAGAAAGCTGGGATCGATTCCGACGAGGCAACCGATCCAGCCGCCGAGCGCCGCACCGATACCAAACAGGGGCGTGACCTCGCCGCCTTGGAAGCCGGCGCCCAGGGTGAGCGCTGTGACGACCAACTTGATGACTGCGTCCGCCAGGGTGGTGTTGCCGGCAAATCCGGCGCCGGAAAGCCACGTGGAAAGGCCGGCGTAGTCCCAGGCGTCGAGGAGGGCATAGGCGGCCAAAACCACGAGTGCACCTATGAGTGCGCGAATAAGATAATTGGTGATAAAGCGACCGTACAGGCTCTTGACGGTTCGAACTGACCAGGCAAAGAGGCGTGCCGTCAGACCGAAGATAATGGCGCTGATAACAACGATGACGACCGTTGTGGGCGTCATAGCGGGAACGCTGGCGATGACATTCGCTTCGTACTCGGTACCCAGGGCAAGTGATGTAAAGTAGCCGGTAAACGAGGCGACCAGGCAGTAGATGCCCGCGGTGTAGTCGATCTTGCCGATAAAGCACATCTCCATGCCAAAGAAGGCTCCGGCGAGGGGTGAACCGAATACGGCGCCAAAGGCCGACGAGATGCCGGCGAGCATGAGGTCGTGGTGGTCATGCTTTTTGAGGTGGGCGAGGCTCGAGATGTTGCTGGCGATGGTGCCGCCAATCTGCACCGCGGCGCCCTCGCGGCCGGCCGATCCGCCTGTTAGGTGCGTGAGTGTGGAGCAGACGAAGGTGAGGACGGCCATGCGCATATGGATAAGGCGTGTGCCCAGGGCGGAGTCGATGACCAGGTTGTTACCTCGTTTGGCGGCAAGGCCGTGGTTTTTGTACACCCATGCGGTGGCAACGCCCACAACGGGAAGCAACGCGTAAATCCACACGTGGTGCTCGCGATAATCGGTCGCGATATTCAGCGAGGCCAAAAACGCCCAAGCGGCAACGCCCATGGCGAGCGAGACGATGACGACGAGTACGAGCAACTTAGCGCTCGCAAGTAGGTTGCGGGCGTTGCGGCGCGTGTCGGCAGCCAAGAGATGCTCGGAGCGGGTAAGTTGATGCCTGCCTGCCGTGATGACGTCATTAAGGGAGAAAAAGCCGCCGTCGTCGAGCGGCTGGGAATGATCCTGCGCTTTGTTTGCGCTTTCGGGTTTGTCGTTATGAGCCATACGTTCCTCTTTTAGGTTGCAACGCAAGCATTATAAAACGCGGTAAACGCGACGAGCCGGTGGGTTGGTTTCCATTCTGTTTCGCGGCCTGCAACCGACAGGTGTATTTGCGGGTACAGGCCGAGTCGCGGTCGTGCGTTGGGGGATTATACTGAGACAAGCATAAAGAATTGGCGCCCCTGTTGTGCGCCGTGGCATTAAGAGGTGCATATGGCAGAGAAACTCATTCCACTGGAGGACGCACAGTCGATTGTCCTGTCGCACGTTGCTCCGACCGATCTCGTCGAGATTCCCGTGTGGCAGGCGGCTGGTTTTCCCTTGGCCGAGGACGCGGTGGCCGATATCGATATCTCGCCGTTTGCCAACAGCGCTATGGACGGATATGCCGTGCGCTCGGCGGACTTGGTGCAGACATCTGGCGAGGCGCCGGTGACGCTCGACGTTATCGGACACGAGGCCGCGGGCCATGTGTTTGAGGGCGCAATCGGTGCGGGCGAGGCGGTCCGCATCATGACAGGCGCGCCGGTGCCCGAGGGTGCCGATGCCGTGGTGAAGTACGAGATCGTCGATGTGCTCGACGGTGACGGCAACGAGGGCTCGCACGTTCGCTTTTCGGCGCCGGCCAAGGTAGGGGAGAACGTTCGCTCTGCTGCCGAGGAGGCCCATGCCGGCGATGTTGTGATGCACGCCGGCGAGGTCGTGGCTCCGGCGGGCGCGGGTCTGCTGGCGAGCGCCGGATACGCGAGCGTGAAGGTGCACGCTGCCCCGCGTGTGGGCATCATCTCGCTGGGCACGGAACTGGTCGCACCGAGTAAGGTACCGGCGCGTGGTCAGATTCGCGATTCCAACTCCTCGGCGCTGATGGCCGAGGCACTCGATGCCGGCGCCGAGCCCGTGTTCTACGGCATCGCGCCCGATGATGAGCAAGCGATTGCCGAGCTGGTACATCGCGCCACGCGAGAGTGCGATTTTGTCATTACGAGCGGTGGCGCCTCGGCGGGCGATTACGACTATGTGACGGCGCTCGTCCGGCGCGAGGGCGAGGTGCTGTTTGACCGCATCTCGATGCGTCCGGGCAAGGCCATCACGTTTGGCTTGCTCGGGGGTAAGCCCTACCTGGGGCTTTCAGGCAATCCGGCCGCGGCGTATGTGGGCTTTGAGATGCTCGCCCGCCCGGCGATTCGCAAGATGCGCGGCTTTGCCGAGGGTACGCGTTCCGTGCAGCAGGCGACGCTCACGCACGGCGTGAAAAAGCGACAGCATCGCCGCTTCTTCGATCGCGCCACGGTTTTGCGCGACCCCGAGACCGGTGAGTTGTTGGTGACCGAGGCTAAGACACAGAATTCGGCGCTGCTTGGAACTATGCAGCGTGCGAACTGCCTGTTGCGTATTGACGAAGGACCGTGCGAGCTCAAGGCGGGAGATGCCGTGGACGTTGTTCGCGTCGACCTGCCCGAGGGAACGGCGCTATAGGAGGAACGCTATGGAGTTGAAGATTTCGATCGTGACGTGCTCGGACACACGCGATCTTTTGCAGGATGAGGCCGGAGCTGCACTCGAGGAACTTATCGAGGCACAGGGCTGGACGGTCGCCTCACATGTGGTCGTGCGCGACGACGTCAGCGAGATCGGTGATGCCATTGTGGAAGCTGCCGATGAGTGCCACGCCAATGTCGTGCTCACCTGCGGCGGCACGGGGCTTTCGATGCGAGATGTGACGCCCGAGGCGACGCGTGCCGTCTGCGACCGCGATGTGCCGGGTATTGCAGAGGCAATCCGCGCGGATTCGATGACCAAGACGCGCCGCGCCATGCTCTCGCGCGCTATTTGCATGCAACGAGGTCATACACTTGTCGTAAACTTTCCCGGTTCTACGAAGGCCGCCCGCGAAAGCTGGGAGGCCATAGCAGACCAGCTGGAGCATGCGGCTCAGATGACAGCTGGCGGCGGACATACCAACTAAGCGGTTTAACTGCGGCGGGGCGACCTGAACGGCTGCTCCGCCTTTGTTTTCCGCCGAAGCGACGCCGAGATGCACGGTAATTCGGAACTATATTCTCTGACGAGAATAATTTCTCACTATCATTATTCGCGCAGAAGTATAATCTGATTGCAGATTAAAGCCCGCGGTGGGGTACCCGGGCATAGCGTTCGAAAGGGTTGAACATGTTCGATATGGTTTCTCGCCGCGGATTCGTTTCGCTTTCTGCTGTCGCCGCTGCCGGCCTTGGTCTTGCCGGCTGTTCGGGCAGCAAGACGTCCGAGCCGGCCGGATCCGATGCCGG
>DBFAHJ010000135.1:0-3565 GCA_048227095.1 Collinsella aerofaciens
CTAACACAGCTCGACCACGACCCGCATCCCGACCATGCCGCCGATGCCCTGGCCTGCGCCATCTGCCACGTAAACCTCAGCCGCACCCGCGCCCTCACCGGTGGCGAGTTCTATCAACAGAGAGGAACCGGATACTGATGATCTCCCAGCTCCACGGAACGCTTGTCGAGGCCACGATGAGCTCGGCTGTCGTCGATGTGTCGGGCGTTGGCTTTGAGCTCGGCATCTCGGGCAGCACTGCGGCCACGTTGCCGACGCCCGGCGGCGAGGTCCGCCTCTACACGCGTATGCAGGTGCGCGAGGACGCCATGACACTTTTCGGTTTTTCCTCAAAGGATGAGCGCACGATGTTCGACCGGCTCGTGTCCGTTTCGGGCGTTGGCCCGCGCCTGGCGCTCGCCGTGCTTTCCACCTATACCGTGGGGCAGCTGTATTCGCTGGTGATGGCCGAGGACGACAAGGGCATGGCCAAGGTACCCGGTGTGGGCAAAAAGACAGCTCAGCGCCTGATCCTGGAACTCAAGAGCACCTTTGCCAAGGATAAGGGCTTTGTGCCGGTCGACGTGATTTCCGGACAGGTTGCGATGCCCGTGCCCGCTGCCGCTCCCTCGGTGATCGATGATGCCCGTGCGGCGCTCCTTTCCATGGGCTTTAGCCCGCAGGAGACCGATGTTGCCCTGAGCGGGTATGATGGGCAGAATATGCGTGTCGAGGATCTGCTCGGCGCGGCGCTTAAGCGACTCGGAATGGATGCGTGATGTGGGAAGCCGATGACTCTCAGGACTTGTGGGCGACGCCCGGTAACTCGCCGGCGGCATCCATGGCGCACGGCGAGCGCATGGTGGGCTCGGAGCTGACGGCCGAGGATCTCGATGTCGACCGCACTTTGCGCCCTCAGCGCCTGGACGATTACTGCGGCCAGGAGCACATCAAGCAGAGCCTGCGCGTGTTGATCGAAGCGGCGCAGAGCCGTGGCGAGACGCTCGACCACGTGATCTTCTCGGGTCCTCCGGGCCTGGGCAAGACCACGCTGGCCACCGTTATCGCCAACGAGCTGGGCGCTCAGATCAAGACCACGAGTGGCCCTGCCATCGCGCGCACGGGCGACCTGGCGGCCATCCTTACTAACTTGCAGCCGGGCGATGTGCTGTTTATCGACGAGATCCACCGCCTCAACCGTTCGGTCGAGGAGGTCCTGTACCCCGCGATGGAGGACTTTGCCCTCGATATCGTGATTGGCAAGGGTCCGGCGGCGCGCTCGATTCGCCTGGATATCCCCAAGTTTACGCTGGTGGCGGCAACGACCCGCTCAGGCATGTTGACCGGCCCGTTGCGCGACCGCTTTGGCATTTCATATCGCCTGGATTACTACACGGTCGAGGAGCTCGCGCAGATTGTGACGCGCTCGGCGACTATCCTGGGCGTGACGATCGACCATCCCAGTGCACTCGAGATCGGCTCGCGTTCGCGCGGCACGCCACGTCTTGCCAACCGTCTGCTCAAGCGCGTGCGCGATTACGCACAGGTGCGCGGCAACGGCCCCATCGAGCTCGATATCTGTCGCCAGGCGCTCGAGTTCTTCGAGATCGACGAGCTCGGTCTGGACTGGATGGATATTCGCATTTTGGAGACGCTCGCCAAGACGTTCTCCGGTCGCGCCGTGGGACTTACGACCCTTGCCAGCGCGGTGGGCGAGGACCCAGGCACGCTCGAGGATGTCTATGAGCCCTATTTGCTGCAGTGCGGATTGATGATTCGTACGCCGCAGGGCCGTCAGGCAACCCTCCGCACCTTTGAGCACCTGGGGATTGAACCTACCGTTTAGGGCGTTTTGTTTTGGCGGGCTGTTGGACTATCGCTGGGCATCGGGTAAACATATCGCCGTTCATCGGTTATGGGCGTTTTACTGTTGCGCGCCCGTGCTATGCTGAATTGGTCTTTTTCTCATTCGGTAACGAAAGGACCGCCCATGCCTACTGACATCGAAATCGCACGTTCTGTCACGCCGCTGCCTATTACCGAGGTGGCCAAGAACGCCGGCGTCGACGTTAAGCACCTTATTCCGTACGGCTTCGACAAGGCTAAGGTCGACTATTCACTGCTCAACGAGCCGACTGATCACCAGGCCAAGCTCGTCCTCGTGACCGCTATCAACCCAACGCCCGCGGGCGAGGGCAAGACCACCACGACCATCGGTCTGGCCGATGGCCTGCGTCGTCGCGGTATCAAGAGCGCCGTGGCCCTGCGTGAGCCTTCGCTCGGTCCCGTCTTTGGCGTCAAGGGCGGTGCCGCTGGCGGCGGTTGGGCCCAGGTCATTCCCATGGAGGACATCAACCTGCACTTTACCGGCGACTTCCATGCCATCGGTGCTGCCAACAACCTGCTGGCCGCTATGCTCGATAACCACATCCAGCAGGGCAACCAGCTCGGTATTGACGTTAAGCGCATCACTTGGAAGCGCGTCGTCGATATGAACGACCGTCAGCTGCGCCACGTCATCGACGGCATTGGCGGTAAGGCTCAGGGCGTGCCGCGCGAGGACGGCTTCGATATCACCGTCGCCTCCGAGGTCATGGCAATCCTGTGCCTGTCTACGAGCATCAGCGATCTCAAGGAGCGCCTGGGCGAGATTGTCGTCGGCTATAGCTTTGCCGGCGAGCCCGTCCGTGCCCGCGACCTTAAGGCCCAGGGTGCCATGGCCGCGTTGCTTAAGGACGCGCTCAAGCCCAACCTGGTGCAAACGCTCGAGGGCACGCCCGCGTTTGTCCACGGCGGTCCCTTCGCCAACATTGCCCACGGCTGTAACTCTATCATGGCCACGCGTATGGCGATGCGCTTTGGCGATGTTGCCATTACCGAGGCCGGCTTTGGTGCCGATCTGGGTGCCGAGAAGTTCCTCGACATCAAGTGCCGCATGACGGGCGTTCGCCCCAGCGCCGTCGTGGTCGTCGCCACTGCCCGCGCGCTGAAGTACAACGGTGGCGTCGCCAAGGCCGATCTCAACGAGGAGAACCTCGAGGCACTCAAGGCTGGCATGCCCAACCTGCTGCGTCACGTTGACAACATCCAGAACGTATATGGTCTGCCCTGCGTGGTCGCCATCAACCGCTTCCCGACGGACACCGAGGCCGAGCTTGCGCTCATTGAGTCCGAGTGCCAGAAGCTCGGCGTCAACGTTAAGCTTTCCGAGGTCTGGGCCAAGGGCGGCGAGGGCGCGCTCGAGCTTGCCGATGAGGTCATGCGTCTGATTGAGCAGCCGAGCGAGCTCAAGTTTGCCTATGAGGACGGCGCTGATGTCGCTGATGCCCTCGAGGCCGTTGCCACCAAGGTCTACCGCGCCGACGGCGTTGACTTTACGCCGGCCGCCAAGCGCCAGCTCGCCGAGCTGCGCGAGAATGGCTTTGGCAACCTGCCGGTGTGCGTCGCCAAGACGCAGTACAGCTTTAGCGACAACGCCAAGGCCCTGGGCGCTCCCGAGAACTTCCGCATCACGGTGCGTGAGCTCAAGGTTTCCGCCGGCGCCCACTTTGTGGTCGCACTGACTGGCAGTGTTCTGACCATGCCG
>DBFAHJ010000136.1:0-2663 GCA_048227095.1 Collinsella aerofaciens
CTGCCCGTAGACCGACTTGCCGTAGGCCTTGGCGGCCTCCTCCAGCTCGGCGGTCGTGATCCAGCCGTTCTCCCAGGCAATCTCCTCGGGGACCGAGACCGGCAGGTCCTGGGAGTGCTCCACGGCGCGGACGAACTCCGCAGCCTCGTGCAGGCTCTCCATGGTGCCGGTGTCCAGCCACGCGTAGCCGCGGCCGAGGGTCACCACGGACAGCGTCCCCTCCTCCAGGTACATCTGGTTGAGCGTGGTGATCTCCAGCTCGCCGCGGGCCGAGGGCTCCACCCTATGCGCCTTGGCGGCCACGTCGCCCGGGTAGAAGTACAGGCCGGTGACCGCGTAGGAGCTCTTGGGCTCGGCGGGCTTCTCCTCGATGGAGACGGCACGGCCCTGCGCATCGAACTCCACGACGCCGAAGCGCTCGGGGTCGTCCACGTGGTAGCCGAAGACCGTGGCGCGGCCCGACTCGGCGTTCTGGACGGCGCGCGTCAGGTGGCGCGACAGGCCGTTGCCGTAGAAGATGTTGTCGCCGAGCACGAGCGCGCACGGCTCGCCGGCGATGAAGTCCTCGCCGATGGTGAAGGCCTGCGCGAGGCCGTCCGGCGAGGGCTGCTCGGCGTAGGACAGGTTGACGCCGTAGCGCGAGCCGTCGCCGAGCAGGCGCTCGAAGTTGGGCAGGTCGGTCGGCGTTGAGATGACCAGGATGTCCCGGATGCCCGCCAGCATGAGGGTGGACAGCGGGTAGTAGATCATGGGCTTGTCGTAGACCGGCAGCAGCTGCTTGGAGGTCACGAGCGTGAGCGGGTACAGGCGCGTGCCGGACCCGCCGGCGAGGACGATGCCTTTCATAAAAATCCTCTCGATTGACAATCGTTGAGCAAAAGCCGCTGATTACAGATGCATAGTTAATTAAATTATACGCACCGGCAGCAACCTCCCCGTCTTCTTATTTAAATCGGACAGCAGAAACACGCAACTCTTTCTGCATTTCTAGCGAGGCAACAAATGAAAAAGTACAATGAGCAGTGTCCAACAAACGAAAGGCAAACAATGCGAGTCGAAACAACCGGAGTATGCAGAGGAAACTGGAAAATCTACCAGCAGCTTAAGATTGAAGGCATCCATAAAGGCTCCAGCGTAACAGCCCAGGCGGCTACAGACGATAACCGCCGCTCACCTTTATCCCTCCTAAAATTCCGGGACAATAGTTGTGACTCGAACTCATACGTCCTTGTAGTCCCCGATCCCGATGCTCGCACCATCAAAATTGAGTTTAGCGAAATCGGCCAAGACGGTCGCACCCTGAGCAGCGACTCCCTTTCGCTCAATTGCAAGAACATCAAATGGGAGTCGCGCCTTAACTACAAAATTAAACCTGACATGTGCAGCAAACTCCGAAACTACGATGACGTTTCAGAGTTTGACATGGCAACGATTGATTTCTGGCAGTGCATCGAAGATTCAAGCGACTATATCCTTAGGTGCACGGTGAGAACTCCTTATCGTAGCGACTCGCAAATCAAACTTCGTTGTTTCGATCGAACCCTTAATGAAGTTAATTTGAGCATCGTCAATTTCGGCTCGAATGTAACAAGCGTTGGATTTACGTCTGAGAAAAAGCAGCTTGAAACGCAGCTCTCAATTCGAATGCCAAAGGCGTTCGATCGTTACTACTTTATTATTGACGATCAAAATCACCCATCATTCAGTGCATTCGACTGCTTAACACCCGATAAGCTAGGCTTGCTTCTTGAGGAGACCAACTTTCTCTTTACCCATGCGCAGTTTGACCCTGAATACCCCGAATGGTTCACGGATCATAAGGCAACTATCGGCGCTCTGGAGAAGCAGAGAAAAATCGTCTTCAACAGCGCTCCGAAGTTCAGCATTATTGTCCCTCTATACAACACACCCATTTCGTTCTTTAACGATATGGCCGAATCCGTAAAAAACCAGTCTTATGCAAACTGGGAGCTCATCCTAGTTAATGCAAGTCCTGACAATCAGGAACTAAAGGCTCGCGTTGAGCAGGAGACGGCCCACGACAACAGAATTAAATCAATTAACCTTACCGAGAATAAGGGCATTTCCGAAAACACAAACGCCGGCGTTGCCATCGCTTCGGGTGATTTCGTTAGCTTCTTTGACCATGACGATATTCTTGAACCGGACTTGTTGTTCTCGTATGCCGAGGCAATTGAAAACAATGATGACGTCGATCTTCTTTATTGTGATGAAGATAAACTCATGCCCGATGGAATGCTAGCGCAGCCGTTCTTTAAGCCGGATTTCAATATCGATCTGCTCAGAAACAATAACTATATCTGCCATATGCTTACCATCCGTAAGTCTCTGCTTGACACTCTAGAACCGAACACGAAAGAGTTCGATGGAGCACAGGATCATAATCTGACTCTCCACGCCGTGGAAAAGGCAAGGAAAGTTCATCATGTTGCAAAGGTTCTATATCACTGGCGCCTAAGCGAGACCTCCACCGCAGCAAATGCCGATAGCAAGCCGTATGCCACTATCGCAGGTATCAAAGCGGTCCAGAGTCATTTGGACAGGCTTGGGCTCAATGCGAAGGTCGAACAAGCGCGTCGTCCCTTTACATATAAAGTAACCTACGCTGTGCCAGATTCCCATCCACTCGTGTCAATTATCAT
>DBFAHJ010000137.1:0-2711 GCA_048227095.1 Collinsella aerofaciens
CCAAAGTACCAGCTGATCGATTGGGAAAAGAAGAAAGAGCTGCTGGCGAGCGGCGAGCTCGATTGCGTCATGGGCAGCTTTAGCATGACGGGTCGCGAAAACGAGTATCGTTGGGCCGGCCCGTACCTTGCGAGCCGCCAGGTGGTCGCGGTCGATCCCCAGAGCGATATCTACACGCTTGCCGATCTTGAGGATAAGGTCGTGGCGGTCCAGTCCACCACCAAGCCCGAGGACATTTTGCTCAATCATACAAATGAAAACGTTCCGCAGATCAAAGAGCTCTACTGCTTTTCGGACCGCTCATACCTGAACCCGGCGCTCGTCGAAGGTCTGGTCGACGCCATCGCCGCGCATGAGTCCTCGCTGCTCACCTACGAAAAAGACTATGGTGTGACGTATCGCATTTTGGATGAGCCGCTGCTAGAGGTTGGTTTGGGCACCGCTTTCGATATCAATGATACGCGCGGCATCGACGTTAAACTCACCCGTGCCTACCGGGAAATGCTTGCCGATGGCACCATGGAACGTCTGGTGTCAAAGTACTTTGATGACCCTTCGCCATTTTTGAATACGGAGGGCTTGTCATGATCGATGCGCCCGACCACGCCGCTCAGGGGCGGGGCAATCGTTCGACAGGGGCATGGCTCCTTGTCGCCCTGCTGGGGATAGCGCTCTCGGTTGTTGCCGGCATGATGAGCTACGGCTACACGACGGCCCAAGCCGAGCAGCGCTTTGCCGACGTTGTCGATTACGTGGCGACGCAGAGCCTTTCCTACGATGCATTCAATAGCGCCTATACGACCAAAAACCTGATTCGCGTTATGGAGATCGCCGGAGAGACAGCGCGCGATATTGAGCGCGACGGTTCGGTGGATAACGCCATGCTGGAGCAATATGCCGACCAGTTCAACGTGAGCGCACTGATCGTGACGGACGCATCGGGCAATTTGGTGTCCGAGTCCTCGACGGATGGCGTGGGCTACGAGTCGCTCGCTACGTATCTCAAGGAAGCACCCGTGCTGGAGGTGGCAGCCCATCCGCTTAAGTCCTATACCGCCCGCATTACGCTTTCGGATGATTCGGTTGCAGACATTGGTTGCGTGACCCGGCAAGATGGCGAGGGCATCGTTATCGCGGTCAGGCATCAGAGCGCGAAGGCAGTTGCAAGCAATACGCTCAAACTGCAGAGCTTGCTCGGTGGTTATGAGACCATCGACAGTGGCAATATCGTGATCGAAAGCGATGGCAAGGTCGTTGCGACCAATGCCGTTGAACCCACCATATTGGGCGTATTCAATCTGCCTGCAACGGATGTCTTTATTGTCGACGGTATTAAGGATCGATGCCTGCCCGGCAAAGTCCGACTGGTCAACGCCAGCGGCGAGTGGTATTTGGGCACATTTGGAAAAGCGCGCGGGTTCTACGTGTACACCTATGCCTCGGCGCGGCGCTACTTTGAGGTCGTCGCGGCTGTTGCTGCCGGCGTGCTGGTGCTCTACAGCGGTGTTATAGCCGTTGTTGTGATGGTGCGTCGCCGCGCTGATCGTCGACGTTTGACGGACTTGCTGCAGCAGGAGCGCGACTATGGCGACAAGCTGGCAAAGGCAGCGCGTGAGGCCTCGTCTGCCAACTCGGCAAAGACGGAGTTTTTGCGTCGCATGAGCCACGATCTGCGCACGCCCATCAACGGCATTCGCGGCATGGTCGAGGTCGGCGATGCCAATGCGGACGATCTGCAAAAGCAGACCGAGTGCCGCTCAAAGATCTGGACGGCATCGGGACTGCTGCTCGACCTTGCCAACGAGGCTCTGGATATGAGCCGCCTGGAGAGCGGGCAGGTCGATCTGGAGCTTGTTCCCACAAACTTGGCGACCCTCAACCACGAGGTGCGCGATATTCTGGAGCGCCAGGCCGAGGAGCGTCTGGTGACAATTATCTGCGACCAGCAGACGCTTAATCATCCCTATGCGCGGGTGAGCGTGACGCACCTCAAGCGCTTGTTGCTCAATATTGCCGGTAATGCCGTCAAGTACAACCGCCGGGGCGGCTATGTCCGCCTGGCGTGCCGCGAGGTGGAGCCAGTGGATGGCGCCCCCGTCTATGAATACACGATCGCCGACAACGGTATTGGCATGAGCGAGGAGTTCCAACAGCACCTCTACGAGCCGTTTTGCCGCGAGGAGCAACAGGTGGAAGGTGCCTCATCGGGAACTGGCCTGGGCGCGCCTATCGCAAAACAGTTGGTCGAGCTTATGGGCGGAACCATGAGTTTTACGAGCGTCTTGGGGCAGGGGACGACGTTTGCCATCCGCCTGCCGTTCGAGAAATGCAAGCGCTCCGAGATTCCTCAGGCTGTGCGCGTGGACGCGGGAGACGGCGATGCACTCCAGGGCTTGCGCGTTTTGCTCGTAGAGGATAACGATCTGAATGCCGAGATCGCGCAGTTTACGCTCAGCCGTGCCGGTGCCGTCGTGACGCATGCTAAGGATGGTGAGTCTGCCGTCGAGATGTTTGCCGCGAGCGTGCCGCACGAGTACGACGTGGTGTTGATGGACATCATGATGCCGGGTATCGATGGCCTTGAGGCCACACGTCAGATTCGAGCACTCGATCGCGAGGATGCCGCGACCACGCCGATTATCGCCGTGAGCGCCAACGCCTTTGCCGACGACCGCAGGCTTTCGCGTGAGGCGGGCATGAACGCGCACCTG
>DBFAHJ010000138.1:0-9490 GCA_048227095.1 Collinsella aerofaciens
TCGCCGCCGACTCGGAGCCGTGGCCTCGCTCGAAGAGCCCGATCGCCGCCTTCCTGGCCTCGATGTCGTGCTTCACCCTCAAGTCGACACGCATAAAGAAAGCCTCCCATTTCTCATGTCCAAGAAATGGGAGGCAGTTCATTAATGAAGTCATTGTAGAAAGAGGACGGAAAGCGAAAACGCCCCTAAGCGAGTGGCTTTGTATCGTAGGTCGAACAAAAGAAGCGAGCGCCGCCCAGAGCGAACAAGTTGGCATGAAAAAGGCGAGGCATAGACCTGATGGTCATGCCTCGCCTTTTGAATGACAAATTGTCGCTCTGGGCGGCGCGCAGCGTCGACCCGTTAGGCGAAGACAATCAAGTTATCTCGGTGGATCGCGGGCTTCTCGGCCAGATCTGCCAGCAGGCGGTTGCCGGCGATCTGGTCCTGGCGGTGTCCTGCCGCAAGTTCCAGCACGTCCGAATCGGCCTCGGCGATACCGCGGGCGACAACCATGCCGCTCGGGTCGCACACATCGAGCACATCGCCCTCGACAAACGCGCCATCGACCTCGCGAATACCCACCGCGAGTAAGGACGAGCCACGGCTGACCAGCGCCTTTGCGGCGCCATCGTCAACCGTTACTGAGCCATGCGCCTTGTCGCCCAGTGCAATCCACAGCTTGCGGGGCGCAATGTCCAGGCGCTCCGCCGGCGGATCGAACAGCGTACCCACGCTCTCTCCGCGGGCGAGGCGCACGAGCGCATCGGGCTCCTCGCCCGAACATATCACGCTCTGAATGCCCGCCGTCATCAGAATGCGGCTCGCACGAATCTTGGTAATCATACCGCCCGTGCCCACCGATGTGGAAGAATCGCCCGCCGAGGCGATGATCTTGGCATCGATCTTATGCACGACCGGGACAAACTCGGCCGTGGGGTCCTCATGCGGATTGGCGGTGTAGAGGCCATCGATGTCCGAGAGCGTCACACACAGATCGGCAGAAACCAGGCAGCTTACAAGCGCCGCCAGCGTGTCGTTGTCGCCAAACTTGATCTCATCGACGGTAACGGTATCGTTCTCGTTGACGACCGGCACCACGCCAAGCTCCACCAGGCGCAGCAGGGCGTCGCGCGCGTGCAGGTAGGACGTACGGCGGGCCGTGTCGTGGCGCGTGAGCAGCACGAGCGAGGTGAGAAGGTCGCGCGCATGGAACTCCTCATCGTAGGCCGACGAGATGATGCACTGACCGGCCGAGGCGCAGGCCTGCAGGCTCGGCAGGTCGCCGACCGGCTTGCGGTCGAAGCCCAGCACGGGATAGCCGCAGGCGATAGCGCCCGAGCTCACCACGACCAGGCGCCAGCCGAGCTTGCGCAGCGCTGCGGCCTGATCGGCAAGCCCGCCGATAAAGGCGCGGTTGACCTTGCCATCGGCACCCACCACCGTGGACGAACCGATCTTTACCACCATCGTTTTATAAGAAGTCGTCATGCGTCAAACCAATCGAATGTTGAGTGGGCGGGCGAGAAAATGATCCGTTTTCCTCCGTCCCCAAGGGATCATTTCATTAGTGAGCCCAGGGAAAGGCGGAAGCCGCGGCCATGTTTTTGCGCACGAGCTCGTCGCGCACCTGTGCCAGGCCCTGCTCCATGCCCACCACATAGGTCTGCGGATACAGGAAGCGCTTGTAGACCGGATCCAGATGGTCAAGCGCCCAGGCGCAACGCTCGCGTGCGTCCTCGATACTCTCGCGCGGGGCAACAGCGCTGCCATCGCGCACGATCGGCACCAGCAGCTCGCGATACTCAAGCTCCGACACATCGGTCACCAGGGCGGCATCGTTCACGGCCACGAGGGTATTGCCGCGCGCGGTGCCCTCCCCCGACAGATGATCCTCGTCATAGATCATGTCGCAGATCGGGCCGCCAAAGCCGTCGTAATAGCGGCGTACGCGCTGCACGCCCGGGATCGTGCGCTTGTAGGGCTGCTCGGAGAGCTTAACCACCGGCGTCCACGGGTCCGCCTCGCTCGCACGGCGGGCAGAAAGCTTATACACACCGCCCAGCGCCGGCTGGTCGTAGCAGGTCGCGAGCTTGGTACCCACACCAAAGCTATCGATGGGCGCGCCCTGGTCGAGCAGCGACTGAATCGTGTACTCGTCCAGATCGTTGGAAACCGAGATCCCCACATAGGGCAAGCCCTCGGCATCAAAACGGCCGCGCACATACTTGGAGAGTTTAGCGAGGTCGCCCGAGTCGATGCGAATGGCCGATAGACGCTCGCCCACCGCCTCCATCTCCTTGGCAACCGTAATGGCATGCTCGCAGCCCTCGCGCACATCGTAGGTGTCGATGAGCAGCGTACAGTTCTTGGGGCTCGACTTGGCAAAGGCACGGAAGGCCTCGAGCTCGGAATCGAAGCTCATCACCCAGCTGTGCGCATGCGTGCCAAAGACGGGAATACCGTAGCGGCGCCCGGCGAGCACATTGGACGTAGAGGAACAGCCGGCAACGTAGCTCGCGCGCGCGACGGCCAGGCCGCCATCGGGACCCTGGGCGCGGCGCAGGCCAAACTCGGCCACGGGACGGCCGTCCGCCGCCAACACCACGCGTGCCGTCTTGGTGGCGACGAGCGTCTGGAAGCCGACGATGTTCAGCAGCGCCGTCTCGAGCAGCTGGCACTCCAGCGCGGGGCCGGTGACGCGCACCATGGGCTCGCGCGGAAAGACGAGCTCGCCCTCGGGGACGGCGTCGATATTTACATGCGCACGAAAATCGCGCAGGTAGTCGAGAAATGCAGGCTTAAACATCGCGCCGCCGGCCGGGGCCTGGAGCGAGGCGAGGTAGTCGATATCCTCGGCCGTAAAACGCAGGTTCTCGACCAGCTCGGGCAGCTCGGCGGTACCGCACATGACGGCGTAGGCGCTACCAAAGGGATGGTCGCGGTAAAACGCGGTAAAACAACCCTGCTCATTGTCCTTGCCGCTCTCCCACAGGCCCTGGGCCATAGTGAGCTCGTACAGATCGGTGAGCATTGCAATGTCGGTGGGATGCGAGATGTCGGTCAAAGCCATGGGGCGACCTTTCGGATGTGTGGTGCAGAATTTGAGGGCTGGACGAGAGCAGAGCATGCGGACATGACGCCCGATGCAAATCGGTTAGAGCAGGCCCATGCTGGTCAGGATCGTGTAGCCCATAAAGATGACAAACGCGATGAGGGCAAGGACAATGATGATTTTTTGAGCCGGCGCCATGCCAGGGATCTCGTTCTCGCCCGTAGGTTCCTTGGAGGTAACCATGCGCTGGGCAAAGGTCATCTCGTCACGGCTCGGCTTGGGCTCGACGGACTTAAGACGAGCGGCCTTTTTAGGCTGAGGTTTGGGCGCGGCAGGTGCAGGCTTCGCAGCAGCGGGCTTGGGTGCGGGCGCGGGCTTGCGCTCGGATGCGGCGTTCGAGGCGGCCTCCTCGGCCTTCGCACGCTCGGCACGCAGGGCAGTCAGCTCCTCACGCTCGCGACGGGCCTCTTCCCGAGCCTCGCGGCGGGCCTTCTCAGCGCGGAGCTCTTCCAACTCGGCGCGCTCCTCGTCGGACAATGGTTGGGACTCAAGCTCGGCCATGGTATAGCCCTTTCTTTTAAAAAAAGCCGCCGACACAATGTCAGCGGCTTATCAAATCCAAGGGTGGAGACGAAGGGAGTCGAACCCTCGGCCTCTGCCATGCGACGGCAGCGCTCTCCCAACTGAGCTACGTCCCCAGGACAAGTCGATATTTTACCTACGGCTCGCCAACTGTCAACGCCCAATAACCAGTCTTTTTGGGGCGCGGCTATTTTGACAACTTTTCGAACAGGCGATCCTCTCGATGATTTTTTAATCCCCGTCCCAGAAAAATCATCGGCGAACGTGCTACTTTGCGCTGGTAAGGACGCCGGTGGTGTCGAAGGCCGGGGTGAAGCTCTCATCTACAGCGCCGCCCTCTTGCCAGAACATCGTCGTAAAGCCCAAGTCATCGGCATGGTCGAGCACCTGCTCGTACTCCTCGCGCGTCACGGCACGCGCCAGATCGCCGCCCTGCTCGCGCATGAGGGCATTGGGCGTGTACTGGTTCATGACCGAGATCGGCACGTCGCCCACCGTCTGCCAAACCAGGTCCAGAACGCGGCACGAATCGTCCGCATGCCCCGGCAGCACCAGGTGGCGCACGATGATGCCGCGCTTCATGAGCCCGTCCTCGTCCACCAGCTCTCCCCCGCGGCGCTCGATCTCGCACGCCATCTGTGCCAGGCCCGACACGGCCACGCGCGGGTAATCCTTAATATGAGAAAGCGACTGCGCAAGCCCAGCATCGGCATATTTAAAGTCGGTGAGCCACACATCGACCAGGTCGCCCAGCGCCGCCACGGCACTCGCGCGCTCGTAACCACTCGTGTTGTAGACAATCGGGATGTCCAGCCCGCGCTCCCGCGCTGCGACAATCGCGGCAGGCAATAGGTGCGCATAGTGCGTCGCCGTCACCAAATTGATGTTGTTGGCACCCTGGTCCTGCAGTTCCAGCATAATCTCGACCAGGCGCTCAGGCGAAATCTCAAGCCCAAAATTGCCGGTCGAGATCTCGTGATTCTGGCAGTAGATACATTTAAGCGAGCAGCCGCTAAAGAAGATCGTGCCCGAACCGGCTTCGCCCGAGATAGGCGGCTCCTCCCACATATGAAGCGCCGCGCGAGCGACCTTAAGCGTGTCGTCGGCACCGCATACGCCACGCGCACCCTCATCACGCGCCGCACCGCAACGGCGCGGACACAAATGGCAGGCGGGCGAAAAAAGTTCGGTCAACGACGTCGGCATAAAAACATGCTCCAAAACAACGATTCAGCAGCTCAAACATTAAGGCCCGGACCGCGCAGACGGCTCCAAGCCTAAGGCGCCGTAATCGTCCGACACGATTTTTGTAATGTCAAGACTGGAATCGATAAAGTGCCGCTTTATGATGTAGGTATTCCGCCCCCCGCGGAGCAACTGGGTGAACCGTCGCGTTTATTTAGGGAGCCCACACAGTCGTACCTAGTACAGGTATCCTTCGTTGTTAAGGACGCTGGAACAGTCGATGAGGGCACCCACCTGTTTTAGGTGGGTTCATTTTCGTAACGTGGGGGGTGGTTTTCTTTTGCCGAAAATCACCATTACAGTCCATATGAATCCCCGCCGGCATCCCGACAAGCTATCGACAACATCCCAATATCTGGTAAGCGCGTGATTATCGCTGCGTGCAATTCCATGCACCCCCCTTGGTCGAGTATTATGGTTCGGCTATGCCCTTTGCGCATGGCGTTCTTCTGACCTTTTCCTTCGACGCTTGGCGGTTTTTAGATTCATGGCTTCATCCCCGAGCTACATACCGTACCTATGCGTGGCAGCGGCGGCCTTTATCACGACCTTCCTCGCGGTGCCCCTGGTCAAGCGCTTGGCAATTAAGCTCGATGCCGTCGACTATCCTTCTAAGCGCCGCATCAACACCAAGCCCATCCCACGTTTGGGCGGAGCGGCGGTGTTTTTGGGCCTGGTCGTTGCCTGCATTGTGCAAATCCTAGGCACCTGGTACCTAGGCTGGCCACCCGTCCTGGTGCCGCACCCGCGCCTTCACATTAGCTATCCCATGCTGGCGCTCTCCTTTACCGTCATCTTTGCGACCGGCGCTATCGACGACGTCTTCCAGCTCACGCCCAAGCAAAAGCTGGCCGGACAAGTCCTCGCCGCGCTTATCGCCTGTATCGGCGGCCTAAAAATCGGCGTCATCGTCAACCCGTTTGCCCCCGGCGAGATCATGCTCGGATGGCTCGCCTACCCCATCACCGTGATCTATCTGGTGGCATTCACCAACATCATTAACCTCATCGACGGCCTCGACGGCTTGGCCACGGGCATCTGCGGCATCGCGTCATTCACCATGTTCTCAATGGCCGTGCTCTCGGGCCGCATCGACGCCGCCGCGCTCTCTATTGCGCTCTTTGGCGCCTGTCTAGCCTTTTTGCACTACAACTTCAACCCCGCAAGCATCTTCTTGGGCGACTCGGGGTCGCTGCTGCTGGGCTTTGCGCTGGGCTCCATCTCGCTGCTCAACGTGAGCCGCACCGCCGCACTCACCTCGCTTATCATCCCGCTCATCGTTGCCGGCGTGCCTATCATCGACACGTTTAGCGCCATCGTGCGCCGCAAGCGCGCCCACATTAGCATCGGGCAGGCCGACAAGGGCCACATCCACCACCGCCTGATCCAAGAAGGCTACAACCAAAAACAGGCTGTGCTGCTCATCTATGCCTGGTGCATTATGCTTTCGGCCGGCGCCGCCGCCATCAATCAGGTCGAGGTGCCCATGCGCGTGCTCATCTTTACCGTGCTTGCCATTGGCTCGGCGGCCTTTGCCAAGCACCTGCACCTGTTTGAACCCGTGCTGCGCCACCATTACAACAAGCGCACGCACGAGGACGAACTGGTCACCCCCGACGACCCCGCCTTTAAGCAGGAGGAGCAGGCAGCTGAGGAACGTAAGGAAGAGCGCCACCACAAGCTCTAGGGCAAGCTGCCGAGGATGTGCCAAGGCACCGTTGGCCAAGCGCGGCCGCGCCGCGCCCATCGCACAAGCCACCCCTCTCCCGCCCCTCGCCTACTTACGCCCCGCCCCTCCAATAAACGCGTTATCATCTTGACCCATGAACATACGTTAGGAGCAATCATGCCAAACGAGAACAGCTACGAAGTCGCGCTGCAAAAGAGCAACGCCATTCGCGAGGGCCTGGCCAAGACGCCCGAGAAGTTCACCATGCTTACCGGCGACCGCCCCACCGGCCGTCTGCACCTGGGTCACTACTTTGGCACCCTCAAGGGCCGCGTGGAGCTGCAGAACATGGGCGCCAGGACCAACGTACTCATCGCCGACTACCAGGTCATCACCGACCGCGACACCACCGAGCACATCCAGGACAACGTGTACAACATGGTCATGGACTACCTTGCCTGCGGTATCGACCCCGACAAGACCATGATCTACGCGCACTCCGCCGTGCCCGCCGCCAACCAGCTCATGCTGCCGTTCCTGTCGCTGGTGTCCGAGGCCGAGCTGGCGCGCAACCCCACGGTCAAGGCCGAGATGGAGGCCTCGGGCCACGAGCTCACCGGCCTTCTGCTCACCTACCCGGTGCACCAGGCCTGCGACATCCTGTTCTGCAAGGGCAATGTGGTGCCCGTCGGCCGCGACCAGCTGCCGCACATCGAGCTCACCCGTACCATCGCCCGCCGCTTTAACAACCGCTACGGCAAGGTATTTCCCGAGGTCGAGGCGCTGCTGTCCGAGACCCCGCTGCTGCCCGGCCTTGACGGTCGCAAGATGAGCAAGAGCTACGGCAACGCCATCAATATTTCGATGACCGCCGAGGAAACGGCCAAGCGCATCAAGAAGAGCCAGACCGACTCCGAGCGCATGATCACGTTCGACCCCGAGAACCGCCCCGGTGTGTCCGGCCTGCTTTCGACGGCTGCAATCTGCACCGGTCGCTCCGAGGTCGAGATTGCCGAGGAGATTGGCATGGGCGGCTCCGGCCAGCTCAAGAAGTACGTGACCGAGGCCGTCAACGAGTACTTCGCACCTATCCGCGAGCGTCGCCAGCGCTACGAGAACGATCTGGACTATGTGAAGGACGTCCTGCATGAGGGCAACCGTCGCGCCAACGAGATCGCCGAGCAGACCCTGGCCGAGGTTCAGGACGCCATGGGTATGGTGTACTAGGCCGATCTGCTGACTTGAGCTTTCGATTGCTATAGGGCGGGCGCTACGGCGTCCGCCTTTTTTGGAGCGGACCGCTTCGGCTCCGTCCATCGCACTCCCCCGACAAACAGGAACAGGCCCGCTGGCAGTTAGTTGCCAGCGGGCCTGTTCCCGAAGTACACCGTTGAATCGCACAGAGGGGAGGAATGCGAATCAAACTCAACAGGGCAGGCTTTTTCATCGCCTATTGCCTGCTCCGTTGCTGAAACCAATATAGTTCACCGTGGTTTACTTTGCAGCATCAATATCCGCCGCCATAGCTTCTCCATAAGTTAGCCCAAGTAAACTAAACCACCACAAAGGGGGCAGGCACCTTTGTGGTGGTTTTGGCCACGGCAGAGCGCTAGAGCCCTGCTGGCCAGCGACAGGCGGGCAAGTCGACGTGCATGTCGTCCTTAAACGCCACACCCTCCCCTAGCAAAAGCTCACGTTGAGCATCGGGACCGCCAAAAGCGAAGCCCTCGCATATGTGCCCGTCGGCAAACACCACGCGGTGACAGGGAATCTCGCCGGGACGCGGATTACTATGCAGGGCATACCCCACGTACCGCGCACTTCGTGGACGACCGGCAAGCAGCGCCACCTGACCATACGTGGCGACCATCCCCTCGGGGATCTGCTCGACCACCTCGTACACCCGTTCAAAAAAGCCCTCAGACGCCATTGCTCGCTCCCTTCCACCCGGAAAAGCATAAACCACCACAAAGGTGCCTGTCCCCTTTGTGGTGGTTTATGGCAGATCGGTTAGTTGGCGGGCTGGAAGAAGGCTACGGCGACGGCGCCGGGGCCTACGTGGGTGCCGATGGTGGCGCCGATGGTGTGAACGGGCAACTCGCCTTCGGTGTGGCCAGCCCAAAGTGCCGCGCTGTCCTCGATATACTTCTTGAGCACCGCATCCGAAAGGCCCGTATAGCCGAGCGCCAGCGGCATGGAAAAGTCGATGCCGCCCGCTTTTTCGACCTTCTGATTGAGCAGATTGCGGCCGTTCTTGGAACCGCGCGCCTTACCCAGCTGCACGATCAGACCGTCCTCGACAGCCACCACGGGCTTTACGTTGAGCAGCGTGCCCACGGCGCCGGCCGCAGCAGACAGACGACCGCCGCGCACCAGGTACTCCAGCGTCTCGAGCAGGCCGATAACCACCACACGGTCGCGCACGGCCTCGACGGCCGCCGCGATCTGAGCTGCACTACGACCCTCATCCACCAGGCGCAGGGCATACTCGACCATGACACGCTCGCCCAGAGTGACGTTATTGCTATCCACCACGTAAACGTCGCCGCCTGGCGCCTCGGCAAGTGCGGTACGGGCACTCTGATTGGTGCCTGATAGCTTAGCGCCCACGGTAATAATCACAGCCTCATCGCCGGCTTCACGAACCTTGGCAATCGCCTGCGAAAACGCGTACGGGTTGACCTGGCCGGTCTTGGGCAGCTCATCGCGCTCCACGAGCATCTCGTAAAAGCGCTGGTGATCGATGTCGATGCCATCCATGTACACATCGGTGCCAAAGGTGACGGACAGCGGCAAAACGGCCAGTGCTGGGTGCTCGACCGGCGACATATCGCTTGCGGAATCGGTAATAATGCGGACGGACATAGCGAATCCTTTCTTGCGCAGGTCCCGCGCAGGGAATTTTGACAGCAAGGCCCCGGCACGGTATACGCGCTCAAACAGGACTATGCAGTTGTTAA
>DBFAHJ010000139.1:0-2626 GCA_048227095.1 Collinsella aerofaciens
GGCACCATGCAGGCATCGCAGCGTCTCGACCGCTTTGGCGCGGAGGTCTTCGCCTCGCTCAACAACAAGCTTCTCGCGCTGAAGGCTCAGGGCAAGACCATTTACAACATGAGCGTGGGCACGCCCGACTTTAAGCCGTACGACCACGTGGTCGAGGCGCTCACGCAGGCGGCCCAAGATCCCGAGATGTGGAAGTACGCCCTGCGCGACCTGCCTGAGCTTAAGCAAGCCGTGTGCGATTACTACGAGCGTCGCTTTGGCGTTTCGGGCATTACGCCGTCCATGGTGCAGTCGTGCAACGGCACGCAGGAGGGCGTGGGTCATTTGGGCCTGGCCCTGCTCGATCCGGGTGACACCATTCTAGTTCCCGATCCGTGCTACCCGGTCTTTGAGGCGGGTGCGAAGATCGCCGATGCCAAGCTCGAGTACTATCCGCTGGTTGCCGAGCACAATTACCTGCCCTATGTGGCGGGCGTCGATCCCGAGGTGGCCGATCGCGCCAAGTACATGATCGTGTCGCTGCCCGCCAACCCGGTCGGCTCGGTGGGTACGTCCGAGGTCTACGAGGAGATTATCGCTTTTGCCCGCGAGCATGATCTGTTGATTGTTCACGACAACGCGTACTCCGACATCGTGTTCGACGGCGAGCCGGGCGGAAGCTTCTTGCAGTATCCCGGTGCGCTCGAGGTGGGCGTGGAGTTCTTCTCGCTCTCCAAGTCGTTTAACGTCACCGGTGCGCGTATCGGCTTTTTGGTCGGCCGCGAGGACGTGGTCTCGGCCTTTGCCAAGCTGCGCAGCCAAATCGACTTTGGTATGTTCTTCCCGATCCAGAAGGCTGCTATCGCCTGTCTGAACGGTCCGCGCGATGAGGTCGAGGCGCAGCGTCTGAAGTACCAGGAGCGCCGCGATGCCCTGTGCGACGGTCTTGAGGACCTGGGTTGGGAGCGTCCCAACGCGCATGGCTCCATGTTTGTGTGGGCCAAGCTTCCCGGTGGTCGCACCGATTCCATGGCGTTTTGCGAGGAGCTTATGGAGAAGGCCGGCGTTGTGGTGACGCCGGGCGCGAGCTTTGGTCCTTCGGGCGAGGGGCACGTGCGCATGGCGCTGGTCTTGCCGCCCGACCAGATCGCTTTGGCTGTCGAGGCCATTCGCGAGGCGGGCCTGTATTAGAAAGTTGTTTCGGCTCGTCAATAGCTCGAAACCGATTTCGTGCAGTTATTTTACGAATTCTGCAAATAATTTCGGTAAGCGGTCGATATTTGGCTGCGAATAGGAGCATAATCAAAGTCCCGATTGGATGTATTGGGATTACGGCAAGCCGCTCGGGTCGTTCCCGGGCGGCTTGTTTGTGGAGAGAGATGGGAGTTTCTAATGGTTAACGAGAAGAAGGTCGCTATTGTCGGCTGCGGTTTCGTCGGTTCGTCTTCGGCGTTCGCGTTGATGCAGAGCGGTCTGTTCTCCGAGATGGTTCTCATCGACGTGGACAAGAACCGCGCCGAGGGTGAGGCCCTGGATATCGCGCACGGCATGACGTTTGCCGAGCCGATGAAGATCTACGCCGGCGATTATCCCGATGTCGCCGACGCCGCCATGATCGTCGTCACCGCTGGCGCTGCCCAGAAGCCCGGTGAGACCCGCCTGGACCTGGTCAATAAGAACGTCAACATCTTTAAGTCCATTATCCCCGAGATTAAGAAGTCTGGCTTCGACGGCATTCTGCTCATCGTCTCCAACCCGGTCGACGTTCTGACTTATGCCGCTATCAAGATGTCCGGCTTGCCCGAGGGCCATGTCATCGGCTCCGGCACCGTGCTCGATACCGGCCGTCTGCAGCAGATGCTCGGCGCTCACGTTGAGGTTGACCCGCGCGACGTTCAGGCCTATGTCATGGGTGAGCACGGCGACTCCGAGTTTGTCGCTTGGTCCAGCGCTCAGGTTGCCGGCGTTCCGCTGAACACCTTCTGCGAGCTTCACGGCCACCTGGAGCACGAAGCCGCCGAGAAGCGTATCGCCGAGGACGTCAAGAACTCCGCCTACACCATCATCGAGAAGAAGCACGCCACCTACTACGGCGTCGCCATGGCCGTTAAGCGCATCTGCACTGCCGTCATGCGCGATGAGCAGACCGTTCTGCCCGTTTCCTCGCTCATGGTGGGCGAGTATGGCCTGTCCGATCTTGCCATCTCCATGCCGACCGTCGTTGGCCGCGACGGCGTCGTCTGCCGCGTCCCCGTGCCGCTGGACGATGACGAGCAGCATGAACTCACCGTCTCTGCTAAGGCCCTTAAGGACATCATCGACAGCGTCGATTTCTCCTGCTAAATCAAGCTCGCTAGAGCGAAAAGCTACAATGAAGGCGTCCGAGCCCATACGGCCCGGGCGCCTTTTTGGTGCAAAGTAACCTGACCTCAATGCACCATAGTTGATGGGAGGGCCATGTCGGATTCGCCTAATTTTTTGACCTATGCCCAGACGGCGTTTGATTCGTTTGAGGAGCGGCCGTTCTGCGCGGTGGATAGCCTGGTCTTTGCGTGGTTGTCCTATTTGCGTTTGCCGGGTGATATGGCGGAACTGACGAACTGGCAGGGCCTAGACG
Organism: Collinsella aerofaciens; assembly: GCA_048227095.1. Taxonomy (GTDB): domain Bacteria; phylum Actinomycetota; class Coriobacteriia; order Coriobacteriales; family Coriobacteriaceae; genus Collinsella; species Collinsella aerofaciens_CF. The sequence continues at coordinate 2,597 of DBFAHJ010000139.1, forward strand.
TACGCGAGCTGCTACGTGCCGAGTGCTATC
>DBFAHJ010000140.1:0-4650 GCA_048227095.1 Collinsella aerofaciens
GATCTTGAGCGCGTGATGCCCATCATCAACCGCGAGGGTTCCGACTCCGCGATTCTGGACAATGTGCTTGAGTTTTTGGTTATGAACGGTCGCCCGCTTACGCGTGCCGCGTCCATGTTGCTGCCCGAGCCGTGGGACCACAACGATAGCCTGAGTGAGGAGCGCCGCGCCTACGACGCCTACCAGTCCATGCTCATGGAGCCGTGGGACGGTCCTGCGGCCATCGCCTTTACCGACGGCCGTACCTTGGGTGCCGCCCTCGACCGTAACGGCTTGCGTCCCGCCCGCTACTATGTGACGCGCGACGGTCGCTTTATGCTGGCAAGCGAGGTGGGCACCATCGAGGTGAGCCCCGAGAACATCCTGACGAGCGGCTGTCTGGGGCCGGGCCAGATGCTCGAGGTTGACTTTGCCCGCGGGCGCGTTATCTACAACGACGAGCTGCGCGCCCGTTACGCCAAGGAAAAGCCCTACCGCGACTGGATTGCCGAGGAGACGCTGACGGTCGACGCGCTCGATAGGCCCGCCGCGGCAACGCCCGCCGAGGACGCCGAGGTGCCCGCCGCCGTGCGCATGGCTAAGCTCGGGTATCACTGGGATGATGTTGACGAGGTCGTGCGTCCCATGGCCCAGCAGGGCAAGGCGCCGCTCGCCTCGATGGGCATCGATGCGCCGCTGGCCTGCCTGTCCAAGAAGACGCGTTCGTTCTTTGACTACTTCTATCAGCTGTTCGCTCAGGTCACGAACCCGCCCATCGACGCCCTTCGTGAGCACATGGTCACCTCGACCACGCTCTACCTGGGCAACCACGGCAACCTGCTCGAGGACTCCCGTACGGCCTGCCAGCTGGTTCGCTTGGAGCGCCCGTTGCTCAACGAGGAGGAGTTCGAGCGTATCTGCGCCATCGACCGTGTTGGCTTTAAGACCCGCCGGTTTCGCGCCGTGTACCGCCGCGACGCGGGTGAGGGCGCGCTGCAGGCTGCGCTCAAGCAGCTTGCCGAAGACGTCGAGGCTGCGGTCCGCGATGGCGTGAACATCGTGGTGCTGAGCGATCGCGCCGGAGCGGGCGAGGTGCCCGTGCCGTCGCTGCTCGCCGTGGGCTGCGTGCACAACCACCTGATCCGTGCCGGCGTGCGCACCTTTGCCGATATCGTGGTGGAGTGCGGCGACGCCGTGTCCCCGCACGACTTTGCGGCGCTGGTGGGCTACTCCGCGAGCGGCATCTATCCGTACAACGCGCATGCGTGTATCCGCGATCTGGCGGCACGCGGCGATCTGGACGTGACGGCCGAGCAGGGCATCGCCAATTACAACAAGGCCGCGACGGCGGGCATCGTCTCCATCATGTCCAAGATGGGCATCTCCACGGTGCAGAGCTACCACTCCGCGCAGATCTTCGAGGCCGTGGGCTTTACGCCGGAGTTCGTCAACGCGTACTTCGCCGGCACGGTGAGCCGTGTGGGCGGTATGGGTGTCGAGGACGTCGAACGCGAGCAAAATGAGCGCTATGACGCCGCGCTTGCTATCCTTAAGAGCCCGGCTCCCGATCAGCTGCCCACGTTGGGCCTGACCAAGTGGCGCCCGCTCGGCGGCGAGGATCACCTCATCGATCCGCAGACTGTCTACTTGCTGCAGACCGCCTGCCGTGAGGACAGCTACGACACCTTTAAGGAGTACAGCGCCCGCCTGCACCGCACCGGCCGTGCCGTGCGCCTGCGCGACCTGCTGGACTTTGATGCCGGCGGTCGCACTCCGGCGGCACTCGACGAGGTCGAGCCCGCGCTCAACATCGTCCGCCGCTTTAACACCGGCGCCATGTCGTACGGCTCCATCAGCAAGGAAGCACACGAGTGCATGGCCATCGCCATGAACCGCCTGCATGGCCGTTCCAACTCCGGCGAGGGCGGCGAGGACCCGCGCCGCGAGACTCCGCTGGCTAACGGTGACTCCAAGAACTCCGCGATCAAGCAGGTAGCAAGTGCGCGATTTGGCGTGACGAGCCGCTACCTGTGCAGCGCCTTCGAGATTCAGATCAAGATGGCCCAGGGCGCCAAGCCCGGCGAGGGCGGTCACCTGCCCGGCAAGAAGGTCTACCCCTGGATTGCCGAGGTCCGTCAGTCCACGCCCGGCATCGGCCTGATCTCGCCTCCGCCGCACCACGACATCTACTCCATCGAGGACCTGGCAGAGCTGATCTTTGACCTTAAGAACGCCAACCCCGGCGCGCGCGTGTCGGTCAAGCTGGTCAGCGAGGCCGGCGTCGGCACCATCGCCACTGGTGTTGCCAAGGGCGCTGCCGACAAGATTTTGATCAGCGGTCACAACGGCGGCTCGGGTGCCGCTGCTCGCGATTCCATTTGGCACGCCGGTCTGCCGCTGGAGCTCGGTCTTGCCGAGGCCCAGCAGACGCTGCTGCAAAACGGCCTGCGCTCGCGCGTGGTGCTCGAGGCCGACGGCAAACTCATGGACGGCACCGATGTTGCCGTCGCCTGCCTGCTGGGTGCCGAGGAGTTTGGCTTTGCGACCATGCCGCTCATCTCGATGGGCTGCCTCATGCAGCGCGACTGCCAGCAGGATACCTGCCCGGCCGGCATCGCGACGCAAAACTGCCGCCTGCGTCGCGGCTTCCGCGGCAAGCCCGAGCACGTTGAGCACTTTATGCTCTTTGTTGCCGAGCAACTGCGCGAGGTCATGGCGAGCCTGGGCTTCCGCACCGTCGACGAGATGGTCGGCCATCCCGAGTGCTTGCGCCAGATTGAGGTCCCGGGCAACCGCAAGGCTAACCTGCTGGATCTGTCGCCCGTGCTGGCGAGCGCGACCTGTGAGTTTGGTGCCCACATCCCGGGTGCCGACGGCCGTCACTTCCTGCCCCAGATGGCTGCGGACAGCGAGCTCGAAAAGACGCTCGACTCCACGTTGTTTGTGCCCTATACGGCCGATGCCCGTGCGCACCTGCGTCCGATTCGCTTCCGCGCCGATATCGCCAACGTCAACCGCTGCGTGGGCACCATCTTGGGCAACGCGGTGACCAAGGCGCATCCCGAGGGCCTGCCCGCCGGCTCCATCACCATCGATTGCGATGGTTCGGCCGGTCAGAGCTTTGGCGCCTTCCTGCCGCGCGGCATTACGCTCAACGTGTGCGGCGACGCCAACGACTACTTTGGCAAGGGCCTTTCGGGCGGCGAGGTGTCTGTGCGCCCCAACCCGCATGCGACCTACAAGTTCGATGAGAACATCATCGTGGGCAACGTTGCGTTCTTTGGCGCCACGAGCGGCCGCGGCTTCATTAACGGCCTGGCAGGCCAGCGCTTTGGCGTACGCAACTCCGGTGCCACGGTGGTGGTCGAGGGCTGCGGCAACCATGGCTGCGAGTACATGACGGGTGGTCTGGCGCTCATCCTGGGCGAGGTCGGGCAGAACTTCGCCGCCGGCATGACGGGTGGCGTGGCCTATGTCTTTGACCAGTACGGCACGCTCGATGCCCGTGTGAACCACGAGAGCGTTGAGCTTAAAGCCCCGACGTCCGGCGAGCTGGCGCAGATTCGCGAGCTCATCCAGGAGCACGTGGACGCGACGCAGAGCCCGCGCGGCATTAAGCTGCTCTACAGCTTTGAGACGATGAGCAAGCACTTTGTGAAGGTCATTCCGACCGAGTACGAGCGCGTGCTGGCGATTGTCGCCGCCGCCGAGGCCGTCGGCAAGACGCATGCGCAGGCCGAGGAACTGGCGTTTGACATTGTGACCGGTCGCGCGAGTGCCGCGGATGTTGCTCGCTTCGATGTCGCGGGCGGTGCTGCGGGTGCTGCGTCCGTGGCTGCCAGCTCTGTTGCTTCGACCAAGAAGGAGGCGTAAGTGCCATGGGTAAGCCCGGTGCTTTTCTTGATATCGATCGCGTGACCCATAAGCTGCGCCCCGTGGAGGAGCGCAGCCGCGATTTCGATCCGTTGTACGCGGAGCTCGACGACGACGCGCGCCGTGCCCAGGCGAGCCGCTGCATGATGTGCGGCGTGGCGTTTTGCCAGATGGGCACGAGCTTTGGCAAGGCGCGTCCGAGCGGCTGTCCGCTGCACAACCTGATTCCCGAGTGGAACGAGCTGGTGTATCGCGGCCGCTGGGACGAGGCTGCCGAGCGCCTGTCGCTCACCTCGCCCATGCCCGAGTTCACGAGTCGCGTGTGCCCGGCGCTGTGCGAGGCCGCATGCAACCTGGGCTCGGTCGATGGCCAGCCCACGACGATCCATGACAACGAGCGCGCGATTAGCGACCATGAGTGGGCCAACGGCGGTCCGCACCGCTTTGAGCCGGCAGGGGAGGGTGCACCCACGGTTGCCGTGGTGGGCTCCGGTCCCGCTGGTCTGGTGGCAGCATGGGAGCTTGCGCGTCGTGGCGCCCGCGTGACGGTGTTTGAGCGCGATGACCGCCCGGGCGGTCTGCTCATGTACGGCATTCCCAACATGAAGCTCGAGAAGTCCGTGGTCGAGCGTCGCGTGGCGCTCATGCGCGAGCTGGGCATTGTGTTCGAGCTGAGTGCCGACGTGAGCGATCCCAAGGTTACCGCCAAGCTCGACGACTTTGACGCCGTCGTGGTGGCTGCCGGCGCCCGTGCTCCGCGTGGGCTTTCGGCTGCGAACATTGATGCCCCGGGCGTGG
>DBFAHJ010000141.1:0-2831 GCA_048227095.1 Collinsella aerofaciens
GGCGCGTTCAACGTCGAGAACCTCGAGTTTGTTATGGCCGTTCTGGCCGCTGCCGAGGAGACCAAGTCCCCCGTCATCATGCAGACCACCCCGGGCACCATCAAGACCGCTGGTCTGGACTACTTCTACGGCATGGTCAAGGCTGCCGCCGAGCGCGCTTCCGTGCCCGTTGCCCTGCACCTCGATCACGGCGACGGCTATGACCGCTGCATGCAGGCTTTCCGCACCGGCTACACCTCCGTCATGATCGACGGCTCGCACGAGTCCTTCGAGGATAACATTGCCCTGACCAAGTCCGTCGCCGACGCTGGCCGCGCCATGGGCGTGCCCGTCGAGGCCGAGCTCGGTAAGGTTGGCGGCAAGGAGGACGACGGTCCTGCGGTTGAGGGCGAGAGCCCCTACACCGATCCGGCCGAGGCCAAGGAGTTCGTCGAGCGTACCGGCTGCACCTCCCTCGCAATTGGCGTTGGCACCAGCCACGGCGTGTACACGAGCGATCCGCACATCGAGCAGTCCGTGGTCAAGGCCATCCGCGACGCCGTCGACGTGCCGCTGGTTCTGCACGGCACCTCCGGTGTGCCCGATGAGCAGGTCGCCGAGGCTGTGAAGAACGGCATCTGCAAGGTTAACTACGCCACCGAGCTGCGTCAGGCCTACACCAAGGGCTTCATGGCCTACATGGCTGAAAACCCCGCCTGCTTCGATCCCAAGAAGCCGGCCAAGGAGGGCATGCGTGAGATCACCGAGCTGGTTAAGATCCGCATGACCAACCTCAACTCTGTGGGCAAAGCAGAGTAACAGCAAGGGTACTCCGACTCGCTATATATCCCTGGGAGGGACGAGGGCTTAGTTCCCCAATCGTCCTCGGGCATGCAAAAAGCCTCGCTGCGCACTTCGTGCGGCGAGGCTTTTTGCCCCCTGCGGAAAGATTGGGGAACTAAGCCCTCGTCCCTCCCAGGTTGACCTACTCGAGGTCGTCGCCCTTGTGGCGTTAGGTCTGAAAATAATAAGAAGCCTTCGCGCTGCGGAATGATTTTGGAAACTAAGTACGGGGACCCGCCCAAGCTGTCCTACTCGATCGCCCTTGTGGCTTTGGGGCGGAAAGGATGGGGTGCGAGGGGCGCTTTGTTGATGGGGAATTAGTATGCCCGGGCTTGGTTGGGGAATGACTTGTTTAGGGATGCTTGGAGCTTTTCGAACGATGCTCGCAAGTTGTGGCTCTGGTCGGTTGAGCGTTTGGCTTTTGTGGTGGGGGAGTCGAGGAGGCCGTTTCTCTGTGTCGGGGGGAAGGAAAAAAGGTCTGCATGTTTTAGGGATGGCTGCCGTGCTACGGCATTGGAAGAATGCATGCTTATGCGGCCTCCTCGATGTCCACCAAAAGGTTGCGCACGGGGTATGCTGCTAGGTTCCGTGCGTTGGCAGTATTATGCCGCGAGTGCAGATAAGAAAGCGCTAAAGAAAGGCTTAATTGGGTTTGATGTAACCATGAAACCGCAGGTCAAAGCCATTGCATAACACTCTTGAAAGGTTGGGGGCTTAAGGGCTTTCTAAGGTTTGTGGCGCGGATGTGGCTCGCCTGTGTGGGGCGTGTGGACGGCGCGTTCCTAGCGCCGCGGCTTTGTGGCCCGCACCTGCTCTATGACCTTTTCCATGGTGGCGTCGATGCGGTCTTTTTTGAGTTCGCATTCCCAGATGGTTATGGGCGTCCAGCCCATTTGAGTGAGTGCTGCCACGGCAGCGCGGTCGCGCTCGACGTTGCGACGGAACTTTGCCTCCCAAAACTCAACGTTGCGCTTGGGCTGGCTCGGGTTGCACTTGGGGCAGCGGTGCCAAAAGCAACCGTTGACGAAGATGGCGATCTTGCGCCCGGGGAAGGCGATGTCGGGCTTGCCGGGAACCTTCCATTCCAAGCGATAGCCCGTAAGGCCCGCGGCGCGCAGGCGCTGGCGAACGAGCAGCTCGGGTTTGGTGTTCGCACGCTTGTTGCCCTTCATGGACTTTTTGATGGCGGCGCGACGGCGGACCAGTTCGCGCTCGTCAGCGGAGAGGTCCGAGGTATCGATGCCGTCGAGCAGGCCGGGCTTGGGACGCTTCTTGCTGCGGCGCTTAGGTGCGCGCTTGGGTTTGGTGGCGGGTTTGTCGGCTGTGTTGGGCACGGCGTCATCGGCGGAGCTTGCCTCGAGCCGGTCTTCCTTCAGCTCAATCAGGGCATCAATGAGCCCCTTGTCGGCGGGCATCCATTCTACCGTGGCAAGCGAGGTGCGCGGAATCCAGCGGATATCGAGCTGGCGGTCGTGCTTCTGGGGTTCATCGGATTCATCGGCGAGTGAGCAGTAGTAGCACTCCATGGAGAGATGAAAGTCGGGGTAGTCGTACTCAACGGTATAGAAATCGCGCAGGTTGGTGACTTTTACCTGCAGCTCTTCCATGAGCTCGCGGCGCACGGCGTCTTCGGGTGTCTCGCCGCGCATGAGCTTGCCGCCGGGAAACTCCCAAAGTCCCTGCATGTCGCCGTAGCCGCGCTGCACGGCAAGCAGCTCATCAGATCCTTCCTTGCGAATGATCCCAGCGGCAACATGAACAGTCTTCAACAGGAGTCCTCTCTCAACATCAACACGTGGCAGGGTAGCTACGCGTACCTTACACAACGGTAAGGCAAGCGTAAGCCATATCGATGGTAGCCGACTCGTCTTCTTGCGACTATAGATGCCGTAGACTAATCGCAAGAAAGGACTCGGTATGCAAACCACGCACATGGCGACCCCGGTACTGGAGGTCGCGCATCTCGAAAAGGTATATGGAGCGCTGGGCAACGTGACCCGTGCGCTCAA
>DBFAHJ010000142.1:0-15714 GCA_048227095.1 Collinsella aerofaciens
CCGTCACGGAGCTCCTCGATCGCCTTGGCACCGATGCCATCGATGCGCAGCAGATCCTCCTCGGACTTGCCGACCAGGTCGCCGACCGTCTCGATGCCGACCTCGCTGAACTTGTTGGTCCAGCGCTGCGACACGCCCAGGTCGTCGAACAGGTACAGGCGAGCCTTCTCGGCGGAGATGGTGTGGCCGTTGCGGGTGAACGAACCGTCAGCACCACCGAACTCATCGTAGCCGGCCCAGTCGAGCTGCTGCGGGAGCTGCTCGTCCAGGTCCTTGAGCTCCACAGGAGCCCACTCAGGCAGCGACTTGGCGTTGGGCGAAGCCGGACCGTCGATGTCGACATAGCCGTCGGCCGTGCGATACGTCAGCTTGGCGTTGGCGTACGGCTTGAGGCCGGTACCAGCCGGGATCTTCTTACCGACGATGACGTTGGACTTAAGGTCGAGCAGGTGGTCGACCTTGCCCTCAATGGCAGCCTCGGTAAGGACGCCGGCAGTACGGATGAACGAAGCGCTCGACAGCCAGGAGTCGATGTTGGACGCGACCTTGAGCGTACCCAGGATGACGGGCTCGGCCACGGGAGCCTGACCGCCCAGACGGGCAACGCGCTCGACCTCGTCGGCGAACTCGTAGCGGTCGACGTACTGACCAAGCAGGTACTTGGAGTCGCCGGGGTTGGTGATCTGAACGCGACGCAGCATCTGACGTGCGAGCACCTCGATGTGCTTGTCGTTCAGGTCGACGCCCTGGCTGGTGTAGACGTCCTTGACGCTCTCGACGAAGGTGTGCATCGTCGACTCGATGTCGGTCAGCTTGCGCAGGTTGCGGAAGTTGACGAAGCCCTTGGTGATCTGGTCGCCGGCGCGAACCTCGCAGCCGTCCTCGATCTCGGGCATGAAGCGCACCGAAGCGGGAACGCGACGCTCGTCGAGGACACGGGTGTGATCCTCGGAGTCGGTGAGCGTCAGCACGTACTCGGACTTCTCGGGCTTAATCGAGAGGTGGCCGGAGTACGGGGCCAGCTCGGCCTCGCGACCCAGAATCTTCTCGTTGACGTTGCCGACGATATCGAACATACGGCTGACCGTAGGCAGACCCTGCGTAATATCGTCGACGCCAGCGACGCCGCCGGAGTGAATGGTACGCATCGTAAGCTGCGTACCGGGCTCGCCGATGGACTGGGCGGCAATAATGCCGACGGCAGTACCGATGGCGACCGGACGACGGGTGGAAAGATCCCAGCCGTAGCACTTCTGGCACACGCCGTACTTGGAGCGGCAGGTGAGCAGCGCGCGAAGCTTGACCTTCTTAAGGCCCGCATCGACCATCTTCTGGATGTCGGCGACCTTCTCGATGTAGCCGTCCTGCTCAAAGAGCACGGTGCCATCGGGAGCCACGACGTCCTCAATGAAGCAACGGCCGACGAGGTCGGTGTTGAGGTCGGTGGTGCCGGGGATGATGAGGTTGTAGGTGACGCCCTCGTGCGTACCGCAGTCCTCCTCGCGGACGATGACGTCCTGGGCCACGTCGACCAGACGACGGGTCAGGTAACCAGAGTCCGAGGTGTGGGATGCGGTATCGACCAGGCCCTTACGGGCGCCGTAGGTCGAAATGAAGTACTCGAGCGGCAGCAGGCCCTCGCGAAAGTTCGCCTTAATGGGAAGGTCGATCGTCTCGCCGGACATGTCTGCCATCAGGCCACGCATACCGCCGAGCTGACGCAGCTGGGTCTTAGAACCACGGGCGCCGGAGTCGGCCATCATGTACAGCGGGTTCTCCTCGTCGAACATGTCGAGCATGAGCGCTGCAACCTTATCGGTACAAGCGGTCCACTCGTTAACGACTTCGATGTGGCGCTCCGTCTCGTTGATGAAGCCCTCCTCGAAGTACTCGTTGATCTGGTCGACGTTGGCCTGGGCGCGGTCGAGCAGCTCCTGCTTCTCGGCAGGGATGAGAGCGTCCCACACCGAGATGGTGAGGCCGGCGCGGGTAGCGTAGTGGAAGCCGGAGTACTTGATGGCGTCGAGGATCGGGCCGACCTTGGCCTCGGGATAGCGATCGCAGCAGTCCGCAACCAGCTTGGCCACGTCGCCCTTGACCATCTTGTAGTTCATGAACTCGTAATCTTCGGGCAGGCACTGGCGGTTGAAGATGATGCGGCCGATAGAGGTCTCGAAGCGCGCGGTCTTGTTGCCGGTGACGTCGTAGTCGACAAACTCGTTCTTGCCGTTCTTGACGCGGAAGATACGGGTGCCGTCCTCGTTGATGACGTTGGCATCGGCAGCGGACACGCGGACCTGGATCTTGGCCTGCATGTCGACCTCGGAGCGGCAGTCATAGGCGTGCAGCGCGTCGTCGAAGCTCGAGAACACGTGGTTCTCGCCCGGCAGACCCTCGCGAACCTGGGTGAGGTAGTACACACCGATGATCATGTCCTGCGAAGGGATGTTGACCGGCTTGCCGGATGCCGGCGAGCGCAGGTTGTTCGCAGAGAGCATGAGCACGCGGGCCTCGGCCTGAGCCTGGCTGGACAGCGGCACGTGGACAGACATCTGGTCGCCGTCGAAGTCGGCGTTGAAGGGCGAGCAGACCAGCGGGTGCAGGTGGATAGCCTTGCCCTCGACCAGCACCGGCTCAAAGGCCTGGATGGACAGACGGTGCAGGGTCGGTGCACGGTTGAGCAGCACGACGCGGCCGTCGATGACCTCTTCGAGGATATCCCACACAAAGGTGGCACCGCGGTCGATAGCGCGCTTGGCGCCCTTGATGTTCTCGACCTTGCCAAGCTCGACCAGGCGCTTCATGACGAAGGGCTTGAAGAGCTCCAGCGCCATGGTCTTGGGCAGACCGCACTGGTGCAGCAGCAGCTTGGGGTCGGTAACGATTACCGAACGGCCGGAGTAGTCGACACGCTTGCCCAGCAGGTTCTGACGGAAACGACCCTGCTTGCCCTTGAGGGCCTCGGCGAGCGACTTGAGCGGGCGACCGCCACGGCCAGAGACCGGGCGACCACGGCGGCCGTTGTCGAACAGGGCGTCCACGGACTCCTGGAGCATGCGCTTCTCGTTATTCACGATGATCGCAGGGGCGTCCAGGTCGAGCAGGCGCTTGAGTCGGTTGTTACGGTTGATCACGCGACGGTACAGGTCGTTGAGGTCGGACGCGGCGAAACGGCCACCGTCAAGCTGGACCATCGGGCGCAAATCGGGCGGAATGACCGGAATGACGTCCAGGATCATGTTCGCGGGGCTGTTGCCGCCCTTCAGGAAGGCGTCAACGACCTCGAGGCGCTTAACGGCCTTCTCGCGCTTCTGCTTCTGGGAGTCCTCGTCGGCGATGATGGCCTTGAGCTTCTCGGCCTCGGAGGGGAGGTCGATGGCAGCGAGCAGGTCGCGGACGGCCTCGGCACCCATGCCGCCCTTGAAGTACATCGAGTAGTAGCGGGTCATCTCGCGGAACAGCGGCTCATCGGAAATGAGGTCGCGCTCGCTGAGCTTCATGAAGGCGTTGAAGGCGTCCATGCGGAGCTGCTTCTCGTCCTTGCACTCTTCCTCGATGTCGACGATGCCAGAGGCGATCTCCTCGGGGGTCAGCGGCTCCTCGTCGGAGAACTCGTCAAAGTTCTCGGGGTTGCCCTGCTCCTTGAGGGACTCGATCTGGCGGGCGCACTCGGCATCGATCTCTTCCAGATCGGCGGCGAGCTCCTCGCGCAGGTCGTCGGCGTCGGCCTCGCGGGCCTCATAGTCAACCTCGGTGATGATGTAGCTGGCGAAGTACAGAACCTTCTCGAGGTCCTTGGACTTGATGTCGAGCATACGGCTCATCGGGAAGCTCGTGGGGCTCTTGAAGTACCAGATGTGGGACACGGGAGCGGCGAGCTCGATGTGACCCATGCGGTCGCGACGCACCTTGGCCGAGGTGACCTCGACGCCGCAGCGCTCGCAGACGATGCCCTTAAAGCGGATGCCCTTGTACTTGCCGCAGGAGCACTCCCAGTCCTTGGCGGGACCGAAGATCTTCTCGCAGAACAGGCCGTCCTTCTCGGGCTTGAGGGTACGGTAATTGATGGTCTCCGGCTTCTTGACCTCACCGTGCGACCAGGAACGGATCTGGTCGGCGGAGGCAAGGGAGATCTTTACCGAGTCAAAATCAGTAGCTTCGAAATCTGCCACAGTCAACTACTCCTTATCAGTGGTCGTGGCGGCGACAGCCTCGGGTGCCTCGGCGGTCTCGGCATCCTCGGCCTCGACGTCGGCGTCAACGCCGGCGAGCGCAGCCAGGTCGTCGAGAGCAGAGGTCTCCTCGGCGGTCACAGGGGCGGAGGCGTCCTCGTCGGCATCGTGCATGGGCTCGATGTCCAGTGCGAGGGAGCGAATCTCCTTGACGAGAACCTTGAAGGACTCGGGGATACCCGGGACAGGAACGTTCTCGCCCTTGACGATGGACTCGTAGGTCTTGACACGGCCCACGGTATCGTCGGACTTGACGGTCAGGATCTCCTGCAGGACGTTGGAAGCACCGTAAGCGTACAGTGCCCAAACTTCCATCTCGCCGAAGCGCTGGCCGCCGAACTGAGCCTTGCCGCCCAGAGGCTGCTGGGTAACCAGGCTGTAAGGGCCGGTCGAACGGGCGTGGATCTTGTCGTCGACCATGTGGCCGAGCTTGAGGATGTAGGACGTACCCACGGTAATGGGCTCGCGGAACTCCTCGCCGGTGCGGCCGTCGAACAGGCGGGTCTTGCCGCGCTCGTCAAGCTGGGTGACGAACTCGGGGCGCATGTGATCGCCAAAGGCAGCGGTAGCCTTGTTGAGCATGTTCTTGTTGGCACGACGGATGACCTCGGCGATCTCGTCCTCCTTGGCGCCGTCGAAGACGGGCGTGGCGGTGAAGAACGGACCGGGGACGTACTTGTCGGAGTCGGCCTGCTCGGTATCCCAACCGCACGCAGCAGCCCAGCCAAGGTGGCACTCGAGCAGCTGGCCGACGTTCATACGCGAAGGAACGCCCAGCGGGTTGAGGATAACGTCGATCGGGGTACCGTCAGCCATGTAGGGCATGTCCTCGACCGGCAGAACGTTGCAGATAACACCCTTGTTGCCGTGGCGACCGGCGATCTTATCGCCCTGCTGGATCTTACGACGCTGGGCGACGTAGACGCGCACCTGCTCGTTGACGCCGGGGGCTAGGTCGTCGCCGTTCTCGCGGCTAAAGCGGACGACGTCGATGACGCGGCCGTAAGCGCCGTGAGGCATCTTAAGGGAGGTGTCGCGGACGTCGTGGGCCTTGGCACCGAAGATGGCGCGCAGCAGGCGCTCCTCGGCGGTCAGAGCGCTCTCGCCCTTAGGCGTGACCTTGCCGACCAAGATGTCGCCAGGGCCGACCTCGGCGCCGATGCGGATGATGCCGTCCTCGTCGAGGTTGGCAAGCATGTCCTCGGAGAGGTTCGGGATCTCGCGGGTGATCTCCTCGGGGCCGAGCTTGGTGTCGCGGGCGTCGATCTCGTGACGGGTGATGTTGATGGTCGTCAGCAGGTCCTCGGCCACCAGGCGCTCGGACACGACGATACCGTCCTCGTAGTTAAAGCCTTCCCACGGCATGTAGGCCACGGTGAGGTTCTGACCCAGTGCGAGCTCGCCGTGATCGGTCGAAGGACCGTCGGCCAGAGGCTCGCCCTGCTCAACGGTGTCACCAACGCGAACGAGCGGACGGTGGTTGATGCAGGTGGACTGGTTGGAGCGCTGGTACTTGGCCAGGTGGTACTCGTCCATGCCGCCGGCATGCTTGACGATGATCTTGGCGGCGTCGGCAAAGATGACCTCGCCGGCGTTCTTGGCCAGGGTGACCTCGCCGGAGTCCAGAGCGGCGCGACGCTCCATGCCGGTACCGACATAGGGAGCGGCGGGGTGAACCAGCGGCACGGCCTGACGCTGCATGTTGGCGCCCATCAGCGTACGCTTGGCGTCATCGTGCTCAAGGAACGGGATCAGCGTGGCTGCGACGGAGAGCATCTGACGCGGCGAGACGTCCATGTAGTCGACGTCCTCGACGGGCACGTCGGCGGGAGCGCCGAAGGAGCCGTCGAAGTCGCGGGTACGGGCGATCACGGTGTGCGGACGGACGATCTTACCCTCGGCATCGGTCGTGATGAACTCGTTGGTCTTGGGATCGAGCGGCGTGTTGGCCGGCGCGATGACGTGCTTCTCTTCCTCGTCAGCGGTCATCCAGTCGATCTGATCGGTGGCAACGCCGTTCTCGACGCGACGGAACGGGGCCTCGATGAAGCCATACTCGTTGACGCGGGCGTAGAGGGCGAGCGAGCCGATCAGGCCGATGTTGGGGCCTTCGGGGGTCTCGATCGGGCACATGCGGCTGTAGTGCGAATTGTGAACGTCGCGGACGGCCGTCGGCACGTTGGTGCGGCGGCTGGAGCCGGACTTGTGGCCGGCAAGACCACCAGGGCCGAGTGCGGACAGACGGCGCTTGTGGGTCAGACCGGTCAGGGGGTTCGCCTGGTCCATGAACTGCGAGAGCTGCGAGGAACCGAAGAACTCCTTGATGGAAGCCACGATCGGACGGATGTTGATGAGCGACTGCGGGGTGATCTCGTCGATGTCCTGGGAGCTCATGCGCTCACGGACGACGCGCTCCATACGGCTCATGCCGATACGGAACTGGTTGGCGACGAGCTCGCCGACGGTGCGGATACGGCGGTTGCCGAAGTGGTCGATGTCGTCGACCTTGAAGCCGTGCTCGCCGGCAGCGAGGGACAGCAGGTAGCGCAGCGTCGCGACGATATCCTCGTCGGTGAGCACCGTGACCTCTTCCTCGGTGGTGAGGTTGAGCTTCTTGTTGACCTTGTAACGACCGACGCGGGCCAGATCGTAGCGCTGCGGGTTAAAGAGCAGGCCCTCGAGCAGACTGCGGGAAGCGTCCACGGTGGGAGGCTCGCCCGGGCGCAGGCGACGGTAGATCTCGATGAGGGCGTCCTCGCGAGTGAGGGCGGTGTCGCGCTCCAGGGTGCGCTTGATCACATCGGAGTTGCCGAGCAGCTCGATGATGTCGTCGTTGGTGACGGCGATGCCAAGGGCGCGCAGGAACATCGTGGCGCTCTGCTTGCGCTTACGGTCGATGGAGACCATGAGCTGGTCGCGCTTGTCGACCTCAAACTCGAGCCAGGCACCGCGGGACGGGATGATCTGGGCCTTGTAGATCTGCTTGCCCGAATCCATCTCGGAGCTGTAGTACACACCCGGGGAACGGACGAGCTGCGAGACGACGATACGCTCGGTACCGTTGATGATGAAGGTGCCCTGATCGGTCATCATGGGGAAGTCGCCCATAAAGACGAGCTGCTCCTTGATCTCGCCGGTCTCCTTGTTGGTGAGACGGACGTCGGTCAGAAGCGGGGCCTGATAGGTCATGTCCTTCTCGCGGCACTCCTCGACGGTGTGCGCGGGGTCGCCGAACTGATGCTCGCCGAAGGTAACCTCGAGAACATGGTTCTGGCTCTGGATGGGGCTGGATTCCTTGAACGCCTCACGAAGGCCCTCGTCCTTAAAACGCTCAAAGGATTCCCTTTGAACAGAGATAAGGTTGGGGAGCTCCATGGCCTCCGGGATTTTCCCGAAGCTGACGCGCTTGCGCTCAGTGGCAGTGTATGCGTAGGTCACCAGGTTTTTCCTCCTTCACGGAAATGCTCGGTGGGTTGGCGAGGCATAGCTTCGCCAGTTATCGCAACCTAATAGTTTATCAGGTACCGACCGTTGGGCAAGAAAAGCCTTGACGCGATTGAGTTTTTGGAGTAGCAAAGTTTTTCGACAGAAAACACGCAGGTAGATGTATGTGTATCGAACATCTGTTCATATATTTTCTGTGAACAGAGAGCCGGCAATCGCAGCTCTTATAAAAAACGGGCGCGAACCGAGGTCCGCGCCCGTAAATGTCGATGCCCGAAGGCTTACTTGCGCATCAATCCGCCGCGCTCGTCGATGGCATCCCAGAAGGCATCGGCAAAGCGGGGGTCGCTTGCGGCCATGAGGGCGTTGGTGGCCATCCAGCCAGAGGGAGTGCCGGTGTCGTAGCCCGACAGCGGGTCAATGACGACGGCATACATGGCCTCGCGGTCGAGCGAACGGGCCATGGCGTCGGTGAGCTGGATCTCGCCGCCCTTGCCGGCCTGCTGATCTGCCAGCAGGTCCATGACCAGCGGGCTCAGCAGGTAGCGACCGACGATGTACAGATTGGACGGAGCCGCCTCGGGAGCGGGCTTCTCGACCAGACCGCCGATGCGCCAGACAGCGCCCGGCTCTGCATCGGCAACGTCCTCGGCACCCTCGAGCGAACCGACGCGCTCACCGGCGATAACGCCGTAGCGGCTGACTTCCTCGGGCGAGCAAGCAGCGACGGCGATAACCGAAGCGCCACCGTGCTCCTTGGAAACGGCGAGCATCTTGTCGCAGATGTCGCGGTTAGGCACAACGTAGTCGCCCAGAAGAACCAGGAAGTTCTCCCCTGCCACGGCGTCGGCAGCAGAGCGAATAGCATGGCCGAGGCCCTTGGGCTCGTACTGATAGCGGAAGTCGACCGGCATACCGCCAGCGTGGGCGACGGCATCGGCATAGGCGTTCTTGCCGCGCTCGCGCAGCAGGTTCTCGAGCGAGCGATCGGGCTGGAAGTAGTTCAGTAGCTCGGGCTTACCGGGAGAAGTAACGATGATGGCGTCGTCGACTTCCTCGGGGTCGAGCGCCTCCTCGACGACGTACTGAATGACGGGCTTGTCGAGCACCGGCAGCATCTCTTTGGGCGTGCACTTGGTGCCAGGCAGAAAACGCGTGCCAAGACCGGCGGCGGGGATGATTGCCTTCATGTTATTCAAAGATCCTTTCGCAGGCGCAAAAGCGCCCCATGCGTGCGGCACACAGCCGCAGACCAAATTGCGATACCTAAGCATCTTACCGCTGGAACTATATGTCGCTACAAGGCAGAGACAATTCTTCAGCAGGTCAACGCAAATTATTGCTCGAATGGTGCAATTTTATTGCCCAACGGCAGGGTGCCCGATACGACGCAAATCACAGAACATGGCAGTTTGAGCTACCGATGTCGAGGGACCGAAAAACAAAAAAGACGGGGCTCGCAATGCGAACCCCGTCTGCAAAGAAATCTGGCGAGAAAGCCTGATTACTTGAGGGTGACAGCAGCGCCAGCAGCCTCGAGCTTCTCCTTGGCAGCCTCGGCGTCCTCCTTCTTGGCACCCTCGAGAACAGCCTTGGGAGCGCCCTCGACGACCTCCTTGGCCTCCTTCAGGCCAAGGTTGGTGAGCTCACGGACGGCCTTGATGACCTGAATCTTGTTGTCGCCGAAGCCCTCGAGCACGACGTCAAACTCGGTCTTCTCCTCGGCCTCAGCAGCGCCAGCAGCGGGAGCGGCGACAACAGCGGCAGGAGCAGCGGCGGAAACGCCGAAGGTGTCCTCGATAGCCTTGACGAGCTCGGAAGCCTCGAGAAGGGTCATTTCCTTAAGAGCATCGATGATCTCATCGGTGGTAAGCTTAGCCATTTCTAAGTCCTTTCGGTTTCCGTGCGGATGCACGGAGATCAGTTAAAACACGACGCGAATGCGCCAGGGGTGCGGCGTTGCCGCCGCGGGTGAAAACAGCAACTAGGCTGCCTTCTGCTCGGAGACCTGCTGGATCGAACGAGCGAGACCAGAGGAAACGCCGTTGACGCAGACAGCGATGTCGCGAGCGAAACCGGAGATGAGACCGGCGATCTGGCCGAGAAGCTGATCCTTGGTGGGCAGCTCGGCGATAGCCTTAACATCATCAGCGGAAACGGCCTTGCCGTCGGAGATACCGCCCTTGATCTCAAGGACGCCCTTGGACTTAGCGGAGAAGTCCTTAAGGGCCTTAGCGGCCTCGACCGGCTCGGACTCGTAGAACACATAAGCGACGGGGCCGGCGAGGATCTCGTCGAGCTCGGGCTGCTCCTGGTTCTTGAGAGCGATCTTGACCAGGTTGTTCTTGTAGACCTTCATCTCGGCGCCGCACTCGCGAAGCTGATGACGCAGCTCCTGAGCCTGCTTAACCGTCAGACCGTTGTAGTTGACGACGAACAGACCGGCGTTCTCGGCGATACGGGACTCGATCTCTGCAACCTTGTCGATTTTGTACTGCTGGGGCATGAATTACACCTCCTCGAATTCTTTCCGGGCACGGTCCGCCACAAGGACGTGACGGGGGCATGTCCAAAAAGAAAGCCCCCGCGCTGCATGAGCGACGGGGGCGAGAAGACATATCTACTCGACCACCTCGGCTGGCGGGAAGTCCCATTAAGCTCGCGGGTAAGACCCGTTTGCGCCGGCTGTCTCTGGCAGCGGATTCGTGCGTGAACCGAAAGTATTATGGCGGGGACCCCGGCGTCGGTCAACGGAAAACCGGGCTGCACACAATTCCACCATCCGGCCGCGCCGCCGAAGGCCAGGCGCAAGGTTTTCGCTCGGTCAGGTCCTGGGCTCGCACGAAGAGCACATTAAGTGCTCTTCGGCTCGTGCGGAATCTACGAAAACCTTGCGCCTGGCCTTCGGCGGCGCGGCCTGCGGTGACTTTGGGGCAGCCCGGTTTCCCGTTGGCCGACGCCCCCACTCATAAGCCTTAAGTCGGTGGGCTGATGTGTTGCATCCCTGAGGGCTACAAGGTTGAAATGAAGGTGGACAGGCGGCGGAGGCCTTCGTCCAGGTTTTCGTCGGAGACGCAGTAGCTTAGGCGGATGTGGCCTTCGGTTCCGAAACAGTCGCCCGGGACTAGGGCTACGTTTGCCTCTTTGATGGCTTTGATGCAGAAGTCTTCGCTGGTTAGGCCGAACTTTTTGATGCTCGGGAAAGTGTAGAAGGCTCCTGCGGGCTCTACTACGTCGAGGCCCATGGCGTCTAAGGCTGCGAGTACGCGTTCGCGACGGGCTCGGTAGACTTCGAGCATGGGAGTTGGGTCGACGGTGAGGGCTCGGGCTGCGGCGTCCATTTCGAAGGAGACGGCGCTCGATACTAAGTATTGGTGGGCCTTTGCGATCTCGGCGATGACGGGGGCTGCGGCTGCGAGCCAGCCCAAACGCCAGCCGGTCATGGCCCAGGGTTTGGAGAAGCTCTCGATGACTACCGTCTGCTCGCGTAGCTCCGGGTGGCGCTGGGCAAAGCGCTCGTAGCCGTCCACGTAGACCAGGCGGTTGTATACATCGTCGCAGACCACGTAGATGCCCGCCTCCTCCGCCACGCGCGCCACGGCGTCGAGCGACGCCGTGTTGAGGATGCAACCCGTAGGATTGTTGGGCGAGCAGATGACGATAGCCTTGGTCGCCGGCGTCACGTAAGCACGAAGTGCGTCCTCGTCAATCTGGAATTGCGCAGGCTCCGTATCCAAAAAGACCGCCTTGGCGTGATTGGCCACGACGATGCTCTCGTACAGGCCAAAGGCCGGCGTGGGAATAATGACCTCGTCGCCTGGGTTGAGCATAGCCATGAATGCTGCCGACAGGGCCTCGGTCGCACCGTCGGTCAGAATGACCTCGTCCGCCGAAAACGTAAGGCCCGCATCCCCCATGTAGGCAGATAACGCCTCACGCAGGGCGGGGCGACCGTTGTTGGGCGGATAGTGCGTGTCGCCGCGGTCCAGTGCGGCGGTCACCTCGGCGCTAATCACATCGGGCGTGGGAAAATCGGGCTCGCCGAGCGCGAGCGCGATGCACCCCGGATGCTGGGCGGCGAGCGCGTTAATCCGACGGATGCCGGAGGGCTTGAGCGTGGCAAGCGAGGTATTCATGGGCAGACGCATGGCGTTCCTTTCGTAAGGGTTGCACTAGGATAGCGCGGCGGGGCGCCACCAGACGGTGTAACCTAAACGGAAACCAACCGGAAAGGAGGCAGCATGGAGACGACCGCACGCGGCGATGTACCAAAAACACTGCAAACCATTGCGTATATCAGCATTCCCAATAGCGACGATCTTGAGTTTTTGCTCTGGGACCTGCAGGATGCCATCACCGCCTATGCACAGCTTTCCGGCACCGCACTCCCCCACCCGGTCGACTTGAAGGCAAATGACGCCGGCAGCGTTGCCGATGGCATCGTGCTGGCCATTGAAGATGTGGCTGACGATAAGACGTTGACAGCCATCGAGCAGGCGCTTGAGCGCTTTGGCGGTACGGGAACGCGTGTCTACGCCGCGATTCGAGCCGCACAACAGGGCACTGAGCAGGCGCGTGAGACCGCCGTTCGCCTGCACAAGGCATGTGAGCGCCATAACCAATTGTGGTGTGGCGGCGTTGCCATCTGCGCTGGCAGCGGCATTGCGGCGCTTCATCGCTCCCCGCGCATGGGACTCTTGCGGCGACCGTTTTCGGAGGCCATGGACAAGCTCGTGGGCGCCGTTCGTATGGGGTGTTCCGTCGAACACGCGCAGAAGCTCAGTGGCGCCGCAACGGGCGGCGTCGACACCGACGGCATGGTGCGCGCCACGCCTGCACTGCCCACACCGATCTGGCACGCCGTTATGAGGCATCTTGCCGAGCACTCAAACTGCTAAATCGAAAAAGCCTGCCAATCAGCGGCGCCGCTCCAACGCTCGACAAGGCGTTCCAGACGCCACGCCGCATTGGCGGGACTTGTCGACGGCAGAACGATGGCCGGCAGCCCGGTGCGCTCTTGTAGATAGCGCTTGTAGAGCCGGCCAGCTGTACCACCGTTGCATATCACCTGCTCAATGGGAGCTGCGCCGGTAATGCGCTCGATATGTGCCGGCACAACGTTGCGGATGCTCGCGTCGCTCGAGCCCTTAATGTCGCAGCTCTCGATTGCATCCCACAGGGCCACGCCGCCGTTCAGCAGCATGGCCCGCTTGGCGGCAATGGAGGCATCGAGCGTCGCGGGCTCACCGCTTGCCAAAGGATCGCCCTCGTTGGGCGGCACAGGCATACCGAGGCACGTGGCCATCACACGCCAAAAGCGATTCTGAGGGTTGCCGTAATAAAAGGCATTGGCGCGCGAAAGCACCGAGGGAAACGACCCGAGCACCAAAACGCGCGAGTGCTCGTCAAACACGGGCTCAAACCCATGCTCAATATGTTGATAGCCCTCGTCAGACACGGCCATGGGCTAGGCCCTCAGCAGATAACGCACCTCGTAGGGTGCAAGCTCAAGGGTGCCCGTCAGCTCGACCGTGGGCGCATCGTCGGCAAGCAGATCGACGAAGGAGCCGTTGAGCTCGCCGGTGCCAAAGGTGTAAGGCTCGTCCACGGCGTTCACCGCCACGAGCACCGTCGCACCGTCACAAGCGCGTTCGAACAGCAGCTGCTTATTCTGGATCACCACGTTGCGATAGGCACCGTAGTTGAGAGCACGGGCAGCCGCGTCGTCGGCCGAGCGAAGGTGCGCAAGCTGCGTGATGAACGCCGTCAGCTCGTTGGGCGCAGGCTCATTGAGCGCAGGTCGCAGCGCCCAGTCGCCATCGGGGCCACCCTTTTCGCCGGCAATTCCCCACTCGCTGCCATAGTAGACGCACGGGATGCCCGGCATGCCAAAGAGCATGCCGTAGGCGGGACGCAGACACGACTTGTCGGTGAGGATACTTGCCAGGCGCGGCACATCGTGGTTGTCGACAAACGACAGCAGATGTTTGCCGCGGTAGATGCACCACGGATCGCCGCCAAACTGGCGGTGCAGCGAATGGGCGATCTCGAACATGTTGACCGAGTTAAAGCTGGAGTACAGGCCCTTGTAGCACTCGTAGTTGGTGCAGGAGTCGAGCATCTCGTCGTTGACGATTTGGTTGTAGTCGCCGTGGAGCGTCTCGCCGATCAGCACAAAGTCGGGCTTGAGCTCACGGGTAAAGGCGTGCAGGCGGCGCATAAAGTCGCGGTCGAGCATATAGGCAACGTCCAGGCGCAGGCCGTCGACGCCAAAGACCTCGGCCCAGCGGCGCACGGACTCGAGCAGGTAATCGACCACAGCGGGATTTTGCAGGTTGAGCTTCACAAGCTCAAAATGGCCTTCCCAGCCCTCGTACCAAAAGCCATCGCCATAGCAGGAATCGCCGTCAAAGCTAATGTGGAACCAGTCCTTGTACGGCGAGTCCCACTTGCGCTCCTGCACATCGCGGAAGGCCCAAAAACCGCGGCCGACGTGGTTGAAGACGGCATCGAGCACCACGCGGATGCCATGGGCATGCAGCGTGTCGCATACGGCGGCAAAGTCGGCGTCCCCACCCAGGCGACGGTCGATATGGCGCAGGCTGCGTGTATCGTAGCTGTGGCTATCAGATTCGAGCGGTGGGTTGATGAGCACAGCGCCAACGCCGAGTTCCTGCATGTAGTCGGCCCACTTGGCGATTTTCATAATGGGAGCATCGGGGTTAGGAGCAACGTTGACGGCCTGGGCAAGCTCGTCCTCGGCAACGGGTGCGGCGTTTTCGCGCGGAGCCCCGCAAAAGCCCAGCGGATAGATCTGATAGAACGTCGTCTCGTATGCCCACATAGCAACCTCCCGGTAAGCTCAACACAACGACATCCATTGTATGCCCAGCTTGTATCCTCTCCCCCAAAATAAGTTGCGGTGGAATAGTTCCTGTCTGGGCCTTCAGAAGCCTTAAACAGGAACTATTCCACCGCAACTGATGAGGGGACGTGATTAGGCGACGGGCTTGGCGCGGCGGATGGCCGGAAACAGCACGGTGATGGCGAGGATGACGCCCACGACGGCAATCGCCCCGCCCGCGAAGCCGATCCAAGCGATACCGGGACCCGAAACCACGGCGCCGCCGATTGCGGTGCCCGTGCCGATACCGAGGTTAAACAGGCCCGAGAAGATCGACATGGCGACGGCTGACGAATCTGCCGGCGTGTGCTTGATGAGCTCGGCCTGGAACGCCACATTGAAGGCCGTGGCGCAGCAGCCCCACAGTGCGCAGACGGCAAGCACTGTCACGAGCGACGATGCGGCCGGCCCCATGAGCAGCAGGGCCGCCGGCACGCCGGAGAGCGTGATAGCCAAGAACGGGAAGCGATGCCCATCGAACAGGCGGCCAAACAGCCAGCTTCCGAGCAAACCAGAGCAGCCAAACGCCGTCAGCGTCATGGTGATGGCGCCCGCATCGACGTGCGCGACCTGCGCCAGGAAGGGCTCGATATAGCTGTAGCTTGCGTAATAGCCGGTCGCCATGAAGACCGTGACTGCGTAGAGCGCGATGAGGAGCGGGTTCTTGAGCAGCTCGGGCAGCTGTTTGACGGTAAAGCGCTCACCCGCCGGCATGGCCGGGAACACCGCTGCCTGGTAGACGACCGCGATGGCTGAGAGGCCCCCGACCACGGCAAACGTCATGCGCCAGCCCACGGCCAAGCCAATGGCGCGACCGAGAGGCAGGCCAAAGATCTGCGCGATGGACGAGCCCGTGGCGATCATGCTGATGGCGAGCGCGCCGTGGCGAGTGTCGACCAGGCGCGAGGCCATAATCGAGGCGACTGACCAGAACACGGCATGTGCGCAAGCGACCACCAGGCGCGCGCAGACCAGGATGGGATAGGTCGGCGCCACAGCGGACAGGAACTGACCGAGCGAGAACACGGCCAGCACGCCCAGCAGCATCCGCTTGAACTCGAAGCGCGAGGCAAACACCATGAGCGGCAACGACAGCAGCATGACGCCCCAGGCATAGACCGAGATCATGATGCC
>DBFAHJ010000143.1:0-2670 GCA_048227095.1 Collinsella aerofaciens
AGCCACGAGAACGGCGACATCTTCTTCCAGAACCGCGAGGCCTGCAACAAGGTCTACGACGAGCTTCCCGCCGTCGTCGAGGGCTACATGAAGAAGATCAACGAGAAGCTCGGCACCGATTACGGCCTGTTCAACTACTACGGCGCTCCCGATGCCGACCGCGTCGTCGTGTGCATGGGCTCCTTCTGCGACGTGCTCGAGGAAGTCATCGACTACCTCAACGCTCACGGCGAGAAGGTCGGCCTGGTCAAGGTTCGTCTGTTCCGTCCGTTCTCCATCAAGCACTTTGTCGACGTTCTCCCCGAGACCGTCAAGAAGATTGCCGTCATGGACCGCACCAAGGAGCCGGGTTCCATCGGCGAGCCGCTCTACCAGGACGTCGTCTCCGCTCTCTACGAGGCCGGCAAGACGGGCATCAAGGTCGTCGGCGGCCGTTACGGCCTGGGCAGCAAGGACACGCCTCCCGCGTCCGCGTTCGCTGTCTTCGAGGAGCTTAAGAAGGACGAGCCCAAGCGCGAGTTCACCATCGGCATTGTCGATGACGTGACCAACCTGAGCCTGCCCGAGGCCGAGGATGCGCCCAACACCGCAGCCCCCGGCACCATCGAGTGCAAGTTCTGGGGTCTGGGTGGCGACGGTACCGTCGGCGCCAACAAGAACTCGATCAAGATTATCGGCGACCACACCGACAAGTACGTCCAGGCCTACTTCCAGTACGACTCCAAGAAGACCGGCGGAGTCACCGTCTCGCACCTGCGCTTTGGTGATTCCCCGATCCGCTCGCCGTACTACGTGACCAAGGCCGACTTTGTCGCTTGCCACAACCCCAGCTACATCGTCAAGGGCTTCAAGATGGTCCGCGACGTCAAGCCGGGCGGCACCTTCCTGGTCAACTGCCAGTGGAGCGACGAGGAGTTCGCCGAGCACATGCCCGCCGTGGCCAAGCGCTATATCGCGAACAACAACGTCAACGTCTACCTGATCGACGCTATCGACCTGGCCGCCAAGGTCGGCATGGGCAAGCGCACCAACACGGTGCTTCAGTCCGCCTTCTTCGCGCTGGCCAAGGTTCTGCCCGCCGAGGACGCCCTGCAGTACATGAAGGACGCGGCCACCAAGTCCTACATGAAGAAGGGCCAGGCCATCGTCGACGCCAACCACAAGGCCATCGATGCCGGCGCTACCGCCTTCCGTAAGTTCGAGGTTCCGGCCGACTGGGCTACCGCCGAGGACGCCGCTCCCGTCGAGCTCTCCGAGGAGACCAAGTCCGCCATCGCCCAGCAGGTCAAGAACCTGCTCGAGCCCATCGATCGCATGGATGGCGACAGCCTGCCCGTTTCCGCCTTCGTCGATTGTGCCGACGGCCAGTTTGAGCTGGGCGCCTCCGCATACGAGAAGCGCGGCGTCGCCGTGGTCGTTCCTCACTGGGACGAGACCAAGTGCATCCAGTGCAACCAGTGCGCCTATGTGTGCCCGCATGCCACCATCCGTCCGTTCGCGATGACCGAGGACGAGGCTGCCGCCGCGCCCGAGGCTACCCGCACGCTCGACGCCATGGGCCCCAAGGCCAAGGGCATGAAGTTCACCATGGCCGTGTCCCCGCTCGACTGCATGGGCTGCACCAACTGCGTCAAGGTCTGCCCCAAGGGCGCCCTCGAGATGGTTCCCACCGAGCAGGAGATGGATCAGCAGCCCGTTTGGGACTATATGGTCGAGAACGTCTCCGAGAAGAAGGAGCTCATCGCGGCCAACGTCAAGGGCAGCCAGTTTAAGCAGCCCTACCTGGAGTTCTCCGGCTCCTGCGCCGGCTGCGCCGAGACCGCCTATGCACGTCTGGTGACCCAGGTTGCCGGCGACCGCATGTTCATCTCCAACGCCACCGGATGCTCCTCCATTTGGGGCAACCCCGCTGCCACCGCTCCTTACTGCAAGGACAAGGACGGTCACGGCCCGGCGTGGAATAACTCCCTGTTCGAGGACAATGCCGAGCACGGTCTGGGCATGGCCGTTGGCTATGAGGCCGTCCAGAAGAAGCTGATCGCCGCTACCCAGGACATCATCGCTGCCGATGGCCCGTCCGATGAGCTCAAGGCTGCCGGCCAGGCTTGGATCGACTCCGTCAACGACGCCGAGGCTTCCAAGACCGCTGCCGCTGCCTACGTTGCCGAGCTCGAGAAGTGCGGCTGCGACGCTTCCAAGGCGATCCTCGCCGACAAGGCTTACCTCACCAAGAAGTCCTTCTGGATCTTCGGCGGCGACGGCTGGGCCTACGACATCGGCTTCGGTGGCCTGGACCACGTCCTGGCTTCCGGCCACAACGTCAACGTCTTCGTCTTCGACACCGAGGTTTACTCCAACACCGGTGGTCAGGCCTCCAAGGCCTCGAACCTGGGCCAGGTCGCTCAGTTCGCCGCTGCCGGTAAGGTGACCAAGAAGAAGTCCCTGGCCGAGATTGCCATGAGCTACGGCTACGTCTACGTGGCGCAGGTCGCCATGGGCGCCAACCCGGCTCAGACCCTCAAGGCCATTCACGAGGCCGAGGCCTACGACGGCCCGTCCCTCATCATCGGCTACAGCCCCTGCGAGATGCACTCCATCAAGAAGGGCGGCATGCAGAACTGCCAGGCCGAGATGAAGAAGGCTGTCGAGTGCGGTTACTGGAACCTCTTC
>DBFAHJ010000144.1:0-4247 GCA_048227095.1 Collinsella aerofaciens
CATACGCACAACGGCAACTCGGCATAAAACGCAACGGCCTTGGCGATATCGAGCATCTTGCCACCGCCAATGCCCACCACCATGTCGCAATACTCGGCCCGGGCTTCCTTGGCCATTTCGACAACGGCATCTTCCGTACACGGACCGTTGTAAATCTTAAAGAACGGCTCGCTTAGATCTTCATCCAGAAATCCATCGACGATCTGCCTGCACAGCCGATCCTCGGTGCCCTGGTCAAACAATACATAGGCAGCGCAGCCCAACCATGACAAATACCTGCCTTGACGCGACAGTTCGCCCGGCCCCTGAACATACCGGCCGGGACCGCCGTAAACCATAGGAAGCGCCATACGAGAATCCGCCCTTTCATCAACAACAATTGGTACAAAGCAACCTGGCCCCTTTGCACCATAGCAAAAAGGGGCAAAGCCATCTGCTGGCTTTGCCCCTTCCTTAGCTTGATTTACTCATCCATGAGATAGTAGTGGCCCAGCGCGTCGGCACCCAGGATGGCGTTTGCGACCATCTCGGTCGTCACCTCAAACGGCATGTTGCACATGGTGTCATCGGGCGCGCAGGCGGCCTCGGCAACAATCATGGCCTGCTCGCGCGTAAGCTCGGCAACGCCAAGTTCCTTCATCGTGACCGGCAGGCCCAGCTCAATGCAGAAGCCCAAGACTTCCTCGAGCTTCTCGGTCGGGGCATCCTCGAGTACCAGCTGGACGATGGTGCCAAAGGCGACCTTCTCGCCGTGATACATGCCGTGGCACTCGGGCAGCATCGTCAGGCCATTGTGGATGGCATGAGCAGCAGCAAGGCCCGAGCTCTCAAAGCCAATGCCCGAAAGCAGCGTATTGGCCTCGATGATGTGCTCGACGGCAGGCGTCAGCGCACCCTTCTCCAGCGCGACCTTGGCCTTCACGCCATCGGCCATAAGCGTCTCGTAGCAGAGCTTGGCGAGCGCCAGACCAGCCATACCGCCCTTGCCGCCGGCGCAAGTGCCACCGTCGGCATCGTGCGTCGCCTGGGCCTCAAAGTAGGTTGCGAGCGCATCGCCCATACCGGAAACCGTCAGGCGCACCGGGCTCGCCGCGATAACCGTCGTATCCATCAGGACAATGTTGGGGTTTGCCTTAAGGAACAGGTACTTATCGAACTGGCCGTCATCGGTGTAGAGCACCGAAAGTGCCGAACACGGGGCATCGGTCGAAGCGATGGTGGGGCAAATGATAACCGGGGACTCCAGGTAATAGGCAACGGCCTTCGCGGTGTCGAGGATCTTGCCGCCACCGACACCGACGATGATGTCGCAACCGTTGTCGCGAGCGAGCGCAACCAGGCGATCGACCTCGCCCTTGGAGCACTCGCCGTTAAAGTCCTCAAACAGCAGCTCGGCCTTAGCCTCGGCAAAGCCGCCCTCGATCTTGGCACCAACGCGCTTCTTGCCCGAAGGCGTCACGATGACGAGGGCCTTAGCGCCGAGCGGCTCGACATAGGAGCCGAGCTTGGCGAGCTCGTCCGGACCCTGGATGTACTTGCTGGGGCTATTGAAAATTGCAGCCATAACTATCCCATTCTCTAAAAAAGAAAGGGGCTCCGTACGGATACGTGCGGAGCCCCTCGTTACGATAACAAGAGTCGATTAGAAATCGATGTCGGTGTCGTAGTAGCAGGCCTTGAGGATCTTCTCGAAGTCGGCAGCCTTGGTCTCACGCGGGTTCTCCGGCGTGCAGGCGTCCTGCTCGGCGTTCGCGGCGATCTCGGGCAGCTTGGCGAGGAACTCCTCCTCGGAAACCATCTGCGGGTTCTCGGCGTCGACCTTCACGCCACCATTCGCGTAATCCTTGATGGACTGCGGAATGTTGAGCTGGTCGTTGAGGTCGCGAATCTTCTGAACGAGCGCAGCGATGAGCTCCTCGTTGGTCTCGCCGGGAAGGTGCAGGATCTCCTTGGCCACGTATGCATAACGCTCGGCAGCACGCGGGTCCTTGGAGTTCCACTGGATGACCTTGCCCAAGTACATGGCGTTAGCAGCACCGTGGATGATGTGACCGTTCTCGAAGGCAGCACCGGTCTTGTGAGCCATGGAGTGAACGATGCCCAGCAGGCCCGAGGAGAAGGCGATACCGGCGATGCACTGAGCCTCGTGCATGTGCTGACGGGCCTCATGGTCGCCAGCATAGGACTTGGGCAGCCACTCGACGATCTCGCGGATGCCGTGCAGAGCGTTGGCGTCGGTGAACATAGAGGCGCAGGTGGAAACGTAGGCCTCCATGCAGTGGGTCAGAGCGTCCATGCCGGTATGAGCGCACAGCTTGGCGGGCATGGTGTAGGTGAGCTCGGGGTCGACGATGGCGACATCAGGAGTGATGTTGAAGTCGGCCAGCGGGTACTTGATGCCCTTGGCGTAGTCGGTGATGACAGAGAAGGCAGTGACCTCGGTAGCGGTGCCGGAGGTAGAGGAGATGGCGCAGAAGTGAGCCTTCTGACGCAGCTCGGGGAAGCTGAACGGCTGGATGATGTTATCGAAGGACTCCTCGGGATACTCGTAGAAGACCCACATGGCCTTAGCGGCATCGATGGGCGAGCCGCCGCCGATGGCGATAATCCAGTCGGGCTCGAACTCGCGCATGGCCTCGGCGCCCTTCATGACCGTCTCGATGGACGGGTCGGACTCGACGCCCTCGAACAGCTTGACCTCGAAACCGCCTTCCTTAAGGTCGGC
This sequence comes from Collinsella aerofaciens, assembly GCA_048227095.1. Taxonomy (GTDB): domain Bacteria; phylum Actinomycetota; class Coriobacteriia; order Coriobacteriales; family Coriobacteriaceae; genus Collinsella; species Collinsella aerofaciens_CF. The sequence goes on from DBFAHJ010000144.1 coordinate 2,726, forward strand.
CTCAACGTCCTGCAGGAACCCGCCGCGGCGCATAGAGCTGCCGCCAGAAACGATGATGGCCTTCTTGCCCTTGAGGTTCTTCACCTCGTGGCGAGCGCCCTCACCAAAGTACAGATCGCGAGGATTGGTAAAACGTCCCATACTGTGCCTCCTAAACAAGCCCCTCTTAGACTTGCGTATATAACGGAGCACCCAATTGGCTCCGTTAGGACCGGTTTGCGCGTTGCCGGCGATGACAATGCGCGATGTCTGAACGTCTCAACGCTCAGACAAACACTATTTTACCGTTCTGGTTGGTCAGTTATTCACCTAAAGCCGATAATGATGAAACGTTTTTTCTATCCCTGAAGACCCTTGTGGGGCATTCATACTCCCAAGCTGGGCAAACGTTTTATCAGGGTTGACTACATATTCCGGGCAGGGCTGTGCCCCTCCAAAATGTGCCCCGTTCGCCGCCAAAAATCGACCGTTTACGGCACTGTGATACCACCCGCGCAACCGAGGTGCCGACATTTGTGCGACATCCGTCTTCGTGGTGCAAAGGTGCAAGTCCAAGCGCGGCACCCCCGGTGTGCCACATGCGGGTAAACTAGAACTTTATATAGAGACATTTGAACCCTAACCGCAGCAAAGGAGGCCCCATGGCATTCGATCCCATTCAAGAGGATTGCCATCGCCTCGTTCTTGAGGCCTTGCGCCGCGACAATATCCCGCTCACCGACGCTGCCGCCGTAGAGCGTCTGATGGAACAATTCACCCGCAACCCCGCACCGCTCATCGTGCACGACCGCGACCGCGCCGGGCACCTCATTGCCAAGGTGGTCGAGGCTGTCGACTACCGCATTCCCTTTATCCCTGACGATACCCAGGCAGAGCAAGAAGAGACAGCTGCCGAGAACATGCTCCGCGAGGCGGCCGCACTCGATCCGGCCAACTGGGACGCTCAGCGCATGCTGACCGCCCTCACCGCCGAATCCAACGAGGAATACGTACAGTACCTGGTGTCCAAGTGCGATGAGGTCGAGCACGACCTAGCGCTCAAAATCGCCTCGGCCCAGGACCCCTACGAGCGCGAGGCCGCAGGCGACCTTACGCGCCGCCCCTATCTGCGCTGGCTTGCCGCCTTGGCATCGCGCGCCCTCATTAGCGGCCGCTATCGCATGTCGCTCGAAGCCGCGAATCGCAGCTTGGACTTTGCGCCCAACGACCCCGCTGGTGTCCGCCACACCGCGATGCTCGCCATGGCAAAGCTCGAATACCCCGCCGAGGAGCTCAAGCGCTTTCGCTCCGCACACTCCGTGCCGTACCTCGCGAATACCCCACTGCGCCGCCGCCCCAAAGATGCGGAGCGCGACTTGGACCCGTGGACGCTCATCGCGCTGATGAGCACGGCTTGGCGCGAACTGGACTACGAGGGCGCCGAGCACTACCTGCGTATCCTTGTGCGCTCGTGTCCGCACGCAGCCGAGGCACTCTACTTCCAAACCGAGTTTCCCGATGGCGTCTATGCCCGCGTCAACGT
>DBFAHJ010000145.1:0-20714 GCA_048227095.1 Collinsella aerofaciens
TGTGACACGAGCGTCATTGTACCCTCGTTTGCGAGCGGGAGTCATTTGCGATGCATTTGGGCCGAGCGTGCTTGCAATACGATGGGCCCAAGCGAATGGGCGGGCTTACTGAACTTTGCTGGCGAACTCGAGGTATTGCATGCGCTGCAGCTTGTCGATCGTCGAGGTGTATGGGCTGTCTTCAGATTCCAAGTTGTAGCGCAGCCCGTCGGCACCGAGATAGCCGGCGACATTGATGGTGGGCACATCTGACCTTGTTGCAAGCAGGGCCTTTTGATAGTCGGTGAGCGGGGCGCCGATCTTATTAAGGGTAATGGCTGCAATCTCGTTTGCCCCGACGGTGTCGTAGACGTTGAGCTCGGTATTGCCGGCGATTTCATAGTTAGCCCAGACGAAATAGGTTGACTGATAGACACGGAAAGCGTGGCTTGCCGTATCTTCCTGAGGGTACAGCTCGTCGTTGAGAGTCGTTGCGGCGCTCGGCTGATGGTCGCCAAAAAAGACAAGAACAACCGGTCTGCCGATATTGCGGAGCTCGTTGATAAAGTACTCGAGGTCCCGGTCGGATGCGTTGATGCAGGTGAGATAGGTGTTGAGCGCGCTATTGGCGCCCTCGCTGGCTCCCTCGACCCAATAGTTTGTCAGCTCTTCGGCGGGAACGGTGCCATAGTCGTAGCCGCCGTGATTTTGCATCGTGACGTCAAAGATGAACTGCGGCGCTTCGTCGGTTCTAAGCAGGTCGAGTATCTTGTCGTAGGTGGCGTAGTCGCATACGCCGGCATGGTAACAGGGCGCACCTTCGAAATCGCCGATTGAAAGAAAGTCTCCAAAGCCCAGCTGCTGATAGATCTTATCTCGATGGTAGTTGACGGGGTTTTGCGGGTGCATAGCGGTAGCGGTATACCCAAGCTCTTTAAGGTCCTTTGCCAGGCTGTTGACGCCATTCATCTGATACAGCTGATAGGGGATCTTGCCTAATCCGACAAAGGCCGTTGTCGCTCCGGTCAAAAATTCGAATTCGGAGTTTGCCGTTCCGCCACCGGTGACCGAAGCGAGCATGGTGCCGCGAACAAGTGTGTCGGGAAGCGAGTTGTAGAATGCGGGGCCGGTGTACCCGGCCGCCTGGAGCTGCTCAAAGCACGAAAGGTCGCTAAAACTCTCGTTCATGACGGCAACAATCGTCGGCTTGATTTCATTGAACTGGGCAACGGCAGCCGCGCGCTGCTCGCTCGAGCCATACGTGCTGTCGTAGGCGGCGGCGAGCTCCTGCTCGATGCTCTGCGCCTCATCGGGCGTATAGCCTTCGGGCTTCTCAATGGGCAACTCGTTGGCCATTTCGGTGAACGAAGTGATAAAACCCTGAGACGTATATGTGGTGATGGGCTGCCAACGGTCAAATCCAAAATCCAGCGCCTGCTCCAAGTCGATGCTGGAAAAGCCCGAGAGCTCCACAACGGTCACTAGCAGAAAAGCGCAGAGGTTAGCGGCGATTGCGGGGAAGACATGGGTGGGCGTACGGAGCTTTCGCGGTCGGATAAGCGAAAGAAGCCCCAGGGAAATCTCCAGCAGGGCGAGAGAGGTTACGATTCCGGCGGTAAAGGTAAACTCGTATCCCTCGCTCACTTCCATTGCGGTGCCGAGGGCCAAGATATCGCTTGGCAGGATGGCTTCGCCTTTAAACGTTATGACGAAGTGCTCGGCAATGCCAAGGATGCAACAGGCGACGGGCACGAGGGCCATGACGCCTCCATGACGCTGTCCCAGCAAATAAAGGGAGAGCAGAACCGTCGCGAGCAGCCCGACGGAAAACCCGAATGAGTTGGCGGGAATGCGATAGAACGTTTCGTTACAGGCAATTTCGAGTGAAACGAACGAGAGCGCTGAAACAGCGGCGATGACAAGGATGTCACGGCAAATACAGGCAACCGTTCCCGTCGCAAGATCGGTTTGGTCGATATGTCCCGAAACCAAGGGCTCGACAAGAAGTATGACGGCGGCAGCACCGAGCGCCGAATAAGAAAGGACCCATAGGGAATTGTCCTCATTTACGAGCAATTGATTCGTAATCCATGCAGCTACCATGCCGAGCGGGATGAGGAGCGTCGCGCACCAAAAGACGCGGGCAATGGGCGGCTTTTCATTGTGTTTGATTGAAAAATACACGCGCACGACGACGGTGGCCACGATAAGGACGGCGATGAATATGGGCAGATTGGCCATGTCGCTCGAAGTGATTTCAAGGGGGATATCTTCGGTCATGGACGTTCCTCTGTTACAGCAAATTAAGTTCAGTAGTAGATTACTGTAACCTTTCCACGGCATTTCGAGAAACAAAGCATCCGATACGCAAAGCTAAAGGTCTGCGAATCTTGTATTACGAACATCTGTGCGCGTCGAGTGCGCTAAACTCATCGACAGTATGATTCGATGCAATAGGAGGCAAGGAGCTTCCATGTCTGATTCTTCTATCGTTATTCGCGGCGCTCGTGAGCACAACCTCCGTGATATCGATGTTTCCATTCCGCGTGACCAACTCGTGGTCATTACCGGTCTTTCTGGCTCGGGCAAGAGTTCGCTGGCATTTGACACTATCTATGCCGAGGGCCAGCGTCGATACGTCGAGAGCCTTTCGAGCTATGCGCGCCAGTTCTTGGGCCAGATGGACAAACCCGACTTGGATTCAATCGACGGCCTTTCGCCGGCGGTGTCGATCGACCAAAAGACGACGTCTAAAAACCCTCGCTCGACGGTTGGCACCGTAACCGAGATTTATGACTATCTGCGCCTGCTGTTCGCCCGTGTGGGCACCCCGCACTGTCCCGAATGCGGCCGCGTCATTGAGCGTCAGACGACCGACCAGGTTGCCGACAAGGTCTTGGCGGCGGGGGAGGGCCGCCGCGCGTTTGTGCTGGCACCGGTGGTGCGCGGGCGAAAAGGCGAGTACACCAAACTGTTTGAGGACCTTCGCGCCGAGGGCTTTAGCCGCGTGCGTGTCGACGGTGAAGTGCGCTCGCTCGACGATCCGATCGATCTGGACAAGAAGTTCAAGCACGATATCGAGGTCGTAGTCGATCGCATCGTGATCCGTGAGAACTCTCTGGGCCGTATCGCCGAGTCTGTTGAGCAGGCGACCGCGCTGGCTCACGGCAATGTAAACGTGTACATGCTGCCCGATCGTGATGCTCCCGAGGGGACCGAGGGCGAGCTGCTGGAGTATTCGTTGGCCTTGGCGTGCCCGGAGCATGGTCACTCCATTGACGATCTTCAGCCGCGTGATTTTTCGTTCAACGCTCCCTATGGCGCATGTCCTGAGTGCGACGGCCTGGGCTTTAAGAAAACCGTTGATGCCGAGGCGTTGATCGAGGACCCCTCGAAGTCCATTGCTGACGGAGTCTTTGGTAGCCTGTTTGGCAACTCGAACTACTATCCGCAGATTTTTGCTGCGGTCTGCAAACACTTTAAGGTGAGCACCGATACGCCGTGGGAGGACTTGCCCCCTCGCGTGCGTCGTGCATTCTTGGATGGCCTGGGCGATACGAAGATCTCGGTCGACTACCAAAAGCTCGACGGACGTCGCAGCCAGTGGGATACCAAGTTTTCGGGCGTTCGCAACATCCTGTACGAACGCTATACCGAGACGACGAACGAGAACACCAAGGCGCGCCTGGAGAAGTACATTCGCGAGGAGCCGTGCTCGAGCTGCCACGGCGCTCGTTTGCGCCCTGAGATGCTCGCCGTCACCGTGGGCGGCAAGTCCATTTACGAGGTTTGTTGCCTGTCGTGCCGTGAATCGCTCGAGTTTTTTGAGGGCCTGGAACTCACCGAGCGCCAACAGTTTATCGGCGGCCGTATCGTCAAGGAAATCCTGGAGCGCTTGCGTTTTCTGGTCGATGTTGGACTCGACTATCTGACGCTCGATCGTGCCTCGGCGACGCTTTCCGGTGGCGAGGCGCAGCGTATTCGCCTGGCAACGCAGATCGGCGCGGGTCTCATGGGCGTGCTCTATATTCTGGACGAGCCCTCGATCGGTCTTCATCAGCGTGACAACGAGCGCTTGATCAAGACGCTCGAGCGCCTGCGCGATATCGGCAATACCGTTATCGTCGTCGAACACGACGAGGATACAATCCGTGCCGCCGATTACGTGATCGACATGGGGCCCGGCGCCGGCGTCAACGGCGGACACGTAGTCGCGGCGGGAACGCCTGCCGATATCATGGCGTGTCCTGAGTCGATGACGGGCGCTTATCTGACCGGCAAACGAATGATCCGGGTGCCTGATGAACGGCGCAAGCCCGGTCGCGGCTGCCTTAAAATTACGGGCGCTCGAGCCAACAACCTCAAAAACGTTACTGCCAAAATCGAGTTTGGTACGCTTACGGTTGTTACCGGCGTGTCGGGATCGGGCAAGAGCTCCCTGGTTACCGATACCATTGCGCCTGCCCTTACGAATGCCATTCACCGTTCGACGCGCCCTGTGGGTCCATATAAGAAAATCGAGGGCATCGAGTGTATCGATAAGGTTATCGATATCGACCAGTCGCCGATTGGCCGCACGCCGCGTTCCAACCCTGCTACCTATATCGGCCTGTGGGATGATCTTCGCGCGCTGTTTGCGAGTACGCCGGAGTCGAAGGCGCGCGGCTACTCGCCGGGTCGTTTCTCCTTTAATGTGAGTGGCGGGCGCTGTGAGGCGTGCAAGGGCGACGGGCAGATCAAGATCGAGATGCACTTCCTTCCTGATATCTACGTTCCCTGCGAAGTTTGCGGCGGTAAACGCTACAACCGCGAGACACTCGAGGTCACCTACCGTGGCAAGACCATCTCGGACGTGCTCGACATGAGCGTCACCGAGGCGCTGGCCTTCTTTGGGAATATCCCGCAGATTAAGCGCAAGCTCCAGACGCTGTACGATGTAGGCTTGGGCTACGTGAGCCTGGGCCAGCCCGCCACGACGCTTTCGGGCGGCGAGGCGCAGCGTGTGAAACTCGCCAAGGAGCTTCATCGACGCCAGACGGGCAAGACGTTCTATATTTTGGACGAGCCGACGACCGGCCTTCATTTTGAGGACGTCCGCCAGCTGCTCGATGTGCTGCAGCGCTTGGTCGATGCGGGCAACACGGTGCTGGTGATTGAACACAACCTTGATGTCATCAAGGTTGCCGACCGCCTGATCGATATGGGTCCCGAGGGCGGTAACGGCGGCGGAACCGTCGTGGTTTCGGGCACACCGGAGCAGGTTGCGGACTGTCCGCAGAGTTATACGGGCAAGTTTTTGGCGCCGTTGCTCAGGCGTGACCGGGAGCGTCAGGCTCAACTTGATGCTCAATAAATAGGCGATTCAGTTTATGGGCGCCATCGACTCCTTGTGATTCGATGGCGCTTGCTGTGCCGAAGTGACGTATGCAGCCGAATTGGACATATACTTAATCCTTGCGTCCGAATGCGAGGGAAAGGATATGTCATGGCAAAGGCTGTAAAGACGCCAAAAACCAATGCGATGCGCGAGCTGGAAAGCGCCGGCATTTCCTATGTTCTACATACGTACGAAGACGATGGTGATGAGTCGGTGGGCCTGGGTGTCGCGATTTCGGAGCAGCTTGGCGAGGAGCCCGGTCAAGGATTTAAGACTTTGGTCTGCGTGACACCGTCCAACGACTATGTCGTGTGCTGTATCCCTGTTGCCGACGAGCTCGATCTAAAGTCCGCCGCGCGTGCCGCGGGGGAGAAGTCCTTGGCCTTGATGCATGTGAAGGATTTGCTTGCGGCGACTGGCTACGTTCGCGGCGGCTGCAGCCCGGTCGGTATGAAAAAACGCTACCGGACGCTCATTGATGAGACATGTGTCCTTTGGGATACCATTTTTATTTCGGGAGGCAAGCGTGGTTATCAGCTCGAGCTTGCACCCGATGATTTAATTGCATTTTGCGGGGCGACGGTTGCCGCGATTACGAGAGAGGACTGAGCGATGGCGCAGGAAGAATTGAAGCGCGGAGCTCATTTTGCAAAAGAATCTGCGCCTCAGACACCCTCATCCGAAGCTTCTTCGTCGCGAGATGACACTGACGACATGGGCTCGTCGGACTACTCCACGGTTGGTCGTTCCGCCGGGCTTATGACCATCCTGACCATTGTGTCTCGCGTCACCGGTTTTATCCGCACGTGGGCAATGGCGGCCGCTATCGGCATGTCGCTACTTTCGTCCTCCTATCAGGTCGCCAACAACCTGCCCAATATGCTCTACGAACTCGTGATGGGCGGCATGCTCGTGACGGCGTTTTTGCCCGTGTACATGGGCGTGAGGCGTGAGCAGGGTCGCGAGGCCTCGAACGAGTACGTGGGCAACCTGCTCGGCATTCTGCTTTTGGTGCTGGGTGGCATTTCGTTGCTGGGGACCGTGTTCGCCCCGGGCTTTATCTGGACGCAATCGTTCCTTTCGGGTGACGGCGGCAGCATGGATACCGCTGCGTTCATGTTCCGTTTCTTTGCCATCCAGATTCTGTTTTATGGTTTGGGCTCGGTGTTCTCGGGCGTTCTCAACGCACACCGCGACTACTTCTGGTCGACGTTTGCCCCGGTCCTCAACAATGTGATCGTCATTGCGAGCTTTATGGGTTTTGCGCCCGTGTCCGCACAGTTTGGCGAACGTGCCGGCATCATCTTGATTGCGGCCGGTACGACCCTCGGTGTCTTTGTTCAGATGGCATGTCAGATTCCCGCGCTTAGCAAGCACGGCGTGCATCCCCATATCCATATCGACTTTAAGGACCCCGCGCTGCGCCAGACGATTGCGCTCGGTATCCCGACGCTGCTCGCCACGGTGTGCATGTTTGTCTCGACTTCTATCACCAACGCTGCCGCGCTGGTGGTCCAGCCCGAGACTGGTCCTTCCGTCATCGCCTATGCGCGCCTGTGGTACACGCTGCCCTACGCGCTGATTGCCGCCTCGCTTTCGACGGCGCTCTATACCGAGCTCTCTCACGACGCACAGGAGAAGGATTACGACAGCGTACGCACGGGCATTTCGCGTGGCGTCGCCCAGATGCTGTTCTTCCTGATTCCGTTCGCACTGTACCTGATTGTCTTCGCACGTCCGCTCAACATGATCTACTGTGCTGGCAAGTTCGATGAATCCGGAGTGGCGCTGGTGTCCGAGTACCTTGTCTACCTAGCGCTCTCGCTGCCGCTCTACGGCGTGGTCGTGTTGATGCAGAAGAGCTTCTCTGCCTTGCTCGACATGAAGCCCTATAGCCGCTATTGCCTGTATTCTGCCATCGGCCAGGCCGGCTCGGTTCTGCTGTTTGGCGTTGTGCTGGGCTTCGGTATGCCGGCAATCGCGCTTTCGTATGTTGTCGACTACGTGATCTTGGTCGGCTGTTCGCTGTGGTGGCTGCGTCGTCGCCTGCGTGGCCTTCAGGTCAAATCTATCCTGCATGGCGGTTTCTTTGGCCTTTTGCTCGGTGGTCTAGGTGCTGCCGCAGGCGCCGGCGTCATGTGGGTGCTTGAACACTTTGTCGGGGCACTTGGCGGCTCGATTCTGATTACTCTTGGCTACGTTTGCGTTGCGGGTGTCGTCTCGCTTGCTGTTACCTTTGGCCTTGCCGTCGTCCTTAAGATGCCTGAGGTCTCGGCGCTGCTTCGTCGCAAGTAGGTGCGTGTGGCCGGTCACGACAACATTCCAACGCTTGCCGAGCAGGTTTCGCGCGTTCCCACACAGCCCGGATGCTACCTTTGGAAGGATGCCAAGGGCGATGTCATCTACGTGGGCAAGGCAAAAAACTTGCGTTCCCGTATGCGCCAGTACGTGACACTGCAGGATGAGCGTCAAAAGATCCCGCTGATGATGCAGCTGGTGGCGAGCTTTGACTATATCGTGGTGGAGACCGAGCACGAGGCGTTGGTGCTCGAGCGCAATTTGATTGGTCAGTACCATCCGTACTTTAACGTCGACCTCAAGGATGACAAGAGCTACCCCTTTATCGCCATTACAAAGGGCGACCTGTATCCCGCTATCAAATATACGCGCGAGCGTCATAAGCCGGGAACGCGTTATTTTGGTCCCTATACCGATAGCCGTGCGGCACGTGAGACGATAGATACGCTGCGCAAGGTTATCCCCATCTGCTCCGCATCCTGTGCGGAGTGGCGTCGTTGTCGTCGTATCGTCGAGTCCCACAGGGGCGAGGAAGACATCGTCAATATGATTTGCGCGCAAAACGGGCGTCCCTGCTTTGACTACCATGTCGGGCGCGGCCCGGGTGCGTGTGTCGGCGCGATTTCTCCTACGGACTATGCCAAGAACGTCAAACGTGTCGAACGTTTTTTGTCGGGCCATCGCAAGGATGTCGTCGATGAGCTGACCTCCGAGATGACGGATGCCGCCGAGGCGCTCGACTTTGAGCGCGCGGCACGCGTCAAACGTCGTTTGGAGGTCATCAGGGGTCTGGACGACCGTCAGCAAGTCGTTTTTCCCTCCAGTGTCGATATCGATGTCATCGGTTTCTATCGCGAGGAGACCATCTCCGCCGCTTGCGTCTTTGTCGTGCGTGAGGGTCGAACGGTTCGAACCTGCGAGTTCATTCTTGACAAGGGTCTTGATGTTGACGAGGAAGAGCTCCAGTCGGGCTTTCTTAAGCGCTATTACGACGAGACGGCCGATATTCCAGCTGAGATAAACCTCTCTGTCGAGCTTGAGGATGCGGAGGCGCTGGGGGAGTGGCTTGCAGGCAAGCGCGAGCGTTCCTGCCATCTCCATAGGCCGCAGCGTGGCGAAAAGCACCGTTTGCTCGATATGGCATCCAAAAATGCGCGCCATGCCCTCATGCGCTACATGATGCGAACGGGGTACGCTGACGACCGCACCAATCAAGCGCTCCTGGAGCTCGAAAGCGCGCTGGCGCTGCCGGCGCCGCCGATGCGTATCGAGTGCTTCGATATCTCGACGCTGCATGGAACCTTTACCGTCGCCTCGATGGTGGTGTTTACCAACGGACGCGCCGACAAGAGCCAGTACCGTCGTTTTAAAATTCAGGCCGAATTGGACGAGGCAAACGACTTCGTGTCGATGTCCGAGGTTTTGGGACGACGCTATGCTCCCGAGCGCATGGCCGACGAGCGCTTTGGCTCGCGCCCCGATTTGCTCGTTGTCGATGGCGGTAAGCCGCAATTGACCGCTGCGATCAAGCAACTTGAGGCTCTTGGGCTCGATATACCAGTTTGTGGCTTGGCAAAGGCCGATGAGGAAGTTTTTGTGCCTTGGGACGAGACTCCCGTCGTGCTGCCGACCGGGTCTGCTTCGCTCTATCTAATTAAACAGGTGCGCGATGAATCGCACCGTTTTGCAATCACATTCCATCGTGAGTTGCGCGATAAAGCCATGACAGTTTCGGTACTCGATGACGTTCCAGGCGTGGGACCCACCAGAAAACGTGCCCTTATGCGCCATTTTGGTTCGATGAAGCGTTTGCGCGCGGCGAGCGAGCAAGAGATCGCGGAAGTTCGCGGCATACCTGCCGATGTTGCCAAGGCGGTCCACGAGGCGCTCGTTGCGTGGAATGCCGAGCGCGCCGAGGCGGCGGCTGGCCATTCCGATAGCTAAACACGAGCCTAAACTACTGATATACATGATTGCGTGATTTTCAACCATTTATTTCGCCATGATTGCATGCTGGTTTCGGGTTTTATTAACGCTAAAACGTTTGACTAGTCATGGTGAACAACCCTGCTATCCTGCGGGTTGACGAAGACTGATATCTCACCTCGTCGATACATACTGTCTGGCGAATCATTTGTCAATGAATTCGGTGAACGGTAGTAAATACCGTTCAAGCGTATGTATGTATCGGTCGCCGAGCGCGGCACCTCAGTTGGGTTCGTCGGTAGGTAAGGTATATATCGTCCGCAAGTTGCGCGGGGGCAAGTCTAGGTGCTCCCGAGTAAGATTCTCTATTGATAGGAGAAGACATGGCCATCATCAACAAGGGTATGTCCAGGCGTTCGTTCCTCGGCCTCACCGGCAGCGTCGCTGCTGTCGCCGGCCTTGGTCTCACTGGCTGCGGTGGCAGCTCTAGCGACGAGGGTTCCGCTTCCGGCTCCACCGATTCCGCCAACCGTGGCGGCGGCGTGATCACCGCTGGTTCCGCTTACGCTCCGTCCAGCTTCGATCCCGCCAGCACCGGCTCCGCTGTGGGCCTGGGTGCTAACTGGCACGTCGTCGAGGGCCTCTACGGCATCGATTACCACGACTACAGCACCTTCAACGAGCTCGCCACCGACGATCCCAAGTCTGTGGACGACACCACTTTCGAGGTCACCATCCGCAAGGGCGCCAAGTTCTCCGATGGCACCGAGGTCACCGCTGACGATGTCGTTGCCTCCTACACCGCTTGCGCCGCTTCCGCTACCTATGCTCCGTTCTTCCAGCCCTTCGAGTCCATCGAGGCCAAGGACGCCAGCACCGTGACGGTCAAGACCAAGGTCCCCAACTTCTCCCTGCTCAAGGATCGTCTGGCCATCGTCCGCGTTACCCCGGCCACCCAGACCGAGGAGGATCGCGCCAAGCAGCCGATCGGCTCCGGCCCCTGGATGTACGACTCTATCTCCGATACCGAGATCACCCTGGTTCCCAACCCCGAGTACAACGGTGAGTATGCTGCCGAGGATAAGAAGATCCAGTACAGCATCCTGACCGACCCCACTGCTCGCGTTACCGCTCAGCAGGAGGGCTCCACGCTCGTTATGGAGCTCGTTACCGCTGACGCCGTCGACCAGCTCGAGAGCGCCGGCTGCAAGATTGACAACGTTCAGGGTTTCGGCACCCGCTTCATCATGTTCAACGTCGCCAAGGAGCCTTGGAACAACGTCAAGGTCCGTCAGGCTGTCATGTATGCGCTCGACACCGAGAAGATGGTCAGCAACACCTTCGCCGGCCTTGCCACCGCTGCCAGCTGCTACCTGCCCAAGAGCTTCACCAACTATCATGAGGCTTCCACGGTGTACAAGACCGACACCAAGAAGGCTAAGAAGCTCATCGAGGAGTCTGGCATCACCCCGGGTGCCATCACCCTGCGCACCACCGACAACGAGCAGATTAAGGGCATGGCCGCCCAGGTCAAGAACGACCTCGACGCTCTCGGCTTCGATGTGACCATCCAGACCGATACCTCGCCGGCCACCTACGCCGCCATCGACGGCGGCGAGGCCTACGATATCCTCCTTGCCCCTGGCGATCCTTCCTGCTTCGGCGCCGACCCCGACCTGCTGCTCAACTGGTGGTACGGCGACAACGTCTGGATGCAGACCCGTTGCCCGTGGAAGGAGTCCGCTGAGTGGCAGAAGCTCCACGGTCTCATGGACGAGGCTCTTGCCGCCGAGGGCGACGAGCAGCAGAAGAAGTGGAACGAGTGTTTCGACATCATTGCCGACAACGCCGTTCTGTACCCCGTTGTCCACGTCAAGACCGTCTCCGCTTCTTGGGACGATCCGTCCACTGCGCCCAATGGCGAGGCCCTCGATGGTTTCAAGGGCATCGGCACGACGAGCATGTCCTTCAGGGGCGTTGCGACCGTCAAGGCGTAAGACTCGCTTGAGTCTATATGCAGGATGTCGGTCGTTGGGACCGTATCCTCATAGTTGAAACAAAGACCCGGGCGGCAACGATGTCGCTCGGGTCTTGTAATGAGTATCCGTACTCATATACCAGTTGGTCCTACCGACAAAAGAAAGGGGAGAGAACGTGAACAACTTGCTACGTTTGATTGGAAGGCGTCTTGTGGCGCTGCCGATCATGGCATTGGGCGTCACCGTCCTGGTGTTCTTCCTTATGTCGTTCTCCAAGACCGACCCCGCCTACACGGCGTTGGGTGACGGTGCCTCGCCCGAGGCGGTTGCCGAGTACCATGAGAAGTATGGTCTGGACGACCCCTGGCCCGTGCGCTACGTGCGCTATATGGGCGATTTGATCCATGGCGACATGGGCACCTATGGTGCTGCCCGCAACTCCGTTGCCAAGCGCATCTCCACGGCCCTGCCCGTCACGATGCAGCTGACCTTCATCGGTCTTGCCATCGGTGCGGTCGTTTCGTTTTTGCTCGGCGTCATCGCGGCACTGTATCGCGACAAATGGCCGGACCAAGTAATCCGTGTCTTTTCCATCGCCGGCTTGGCAACCCCGTCGTTCTGGCTTGCCGTTCTGTTGATCCTGCTGTTCTCTTCCTACCTTAAGGTGCTCCCGGCATCGGGCGCTCTGCCTCACTTCACCACGAATCCGGTTGGCTATCTGGGGCGTATGATCATGCCCGCTATCGCCTTGGCATTTCCGCTGACGGGCCAGATGACTCGTATCGTGCGTACCGCCATGGTCGAGGAGCTCGACAAGGATTATGTCCGTATGGCTCGCGGCGCCGGCGTTCCCGAGAAGGTCGTCGTCGGCATCAACGTTCTTCGCAATGCGCTGATCACCCCGGTCACCACCCTCGGTCTTAAGATCGGTTACCTCATGGGCGGCGCCGTCGTCATCGAGGTTATCTTCAACCTCCCCGGCATGGGCACCGCGATTCTGCAGGGCGTTCAGGGCAACGAGGCGAACCTGGTTCAGGGCGTCGTCATCGTCGTTGCTCTTGCCTTCATCATCATCAACATCGTGGTTGACATGCTCTACCTGCTCATCAACCCGCGCATCAGGACGGTGTAGATTATGGTAAAGATTCGAGAGAAGCAAACCGAGCAGCTCGAGAAGGCTGCCTCCAAGGGGCTCAAGCTCGGTGGCTGGAAGAAGATGACGCTGTCTTCTAAGATTGCCGCCGTCGTGCTGGTGCTGGTCGCCCTGACTGCGATTCTGGCGCCCCTTCTTGCCCCCTATAGCCCGGTCGAGATCTTTACGGCTCGCCAGGCTCCCGGCAACGGATTTATCTTCGGTACCGACGATAAGGGTCGCGACATTCTGTCGCGTATGCTCTACGGTGGTCGTTACTCGCTGATTATCGGCTTTGGCGCCACCGCCATGGCTCTGGTCTGCGGCTCGGTCGTGGGCGCCCTTGCAGCGGTTTCGCGCAAGGCCGTCTCCGAGACGATCATGCGTATCTTGGACATCATCATGTCCATCCCGGGCATCGCCCTCGCGGCCGTCTTCGTCTCCATCCTGGGCAACTCCGTGCCGTCGATCATCTTCGCCATCGGCTTTATGTACACTCCGCAGATTGCCCGTATCGTACGCGCCAATATCGTGTCCGAGTACGGCGAGGACTATGTCCGCGCGGTCATCGTTTCCGGCGCCAAGGCTCCGTGGATTTTGATTAAGCATGTTCTGCGTAACTGCATCGCCCCGATCATGGTCTTCACCGTTACCCTGGTCGCCGACGCCATCATCTTCGAGGCCTCGCTGACCTTCATCGGCGCTGGTATCCAGGAGCCCACCGCTACCTGGGGCAACATCCTCGCCGACGCCCGCGGCGGCGTGCTCGCCGGTCGTTGGTGGCAGGCGCTGTTCCCGGGCCTAGCCATCATGATCACCTGCCTGGCGCTCAACATCCTCTCCGAGGGCATTACCGACGCCATGGCCGCTGCTCCCTCCGCTGCCCTGGATCCTACCGATTCCTCCAAGCGTCGCGAGGCCGACCTGCTGGTCTCCGACCCCGTTCGCGCCTACAAGGAGCAGGCCCAGTCCCTCTCCGCTCGCCTTGGCGCCCTGCGCGATGTCGAGCTCAAGCGTGACGATCGCCACGTGCCCGACGAGTCCGTTGAGCCGATTCTCTCGGTCCGTGACTTCTGCATCCAGTTTGAGCATCACGGTGATATCAACGTCGTCGACCATGTCAACTTTGACGTTCGTCCTGGTCAGACCATGGGCCTGGTGGGCGAGTCCGGTTGCGGTAAGTCCATCACCACGCTGGCCATCATGGGCCTGACCGACGATGACGAGCATCTTTCCGGCGAGGTTCTCTGGGAGGGTCGCGACCTGCTCAAGATGAGC
Organism: Collinsella aerofaciens; assembly: GCA_048227095.1. GTDB lineage: Bacteria > Actinomycetota > Coriobacteriia > Coriobacteriales > Coriobacteriaceae > Collinsella > Collinsella aerofaciens_CF. The sequence continues at coordinate 13,970 of DBFAHJ010000145.1, forward strand.
AAGAAGGAGTGGTTCGGCCTGCGCGGTACCGATATCGCTATGGTCTATCAGGACGCCCTGTCCTCGCTTAATCCCTCCATGCTCATCTCTGCCCAGATGAAGCAGCTCACCAAGCGCGGCGGAACCCGCAGCGCCGAGGAGCTCCTGGAGCTCGTCGGCCTCGATCCCAAGCGCACGCTCGAGAGCTATCCGCACGAGCTTTCCGGCGGCCAGCGTCAGCGTGTCCTGATCGCTATGGCCCTTACCCGCGACCCCAAGCTGGTCATCTGCGACGAGCCCACGACCGCTCTGGACGTTACCGTCCAGAAGCAGGTCATCAAGCTGCTCAACGATCTTCAGGCCAAGCTCGGCTTTGCCATGATCTTTGTTTCGCATGACCTGGCTCTGGTCGCCGAGGTTGCCCATAACATCACGGTTATGTACGCTGGCCAGGTTATCGAGCAGGCACCCACCAAGGAGCTGCTCACCAACCCGATCCACGAGTACACCCGCGGTCTTCTGGGCTCCGTTCTGTCCATCGAGAGCGGCTCGGGCCGTCTGCACCAGGTCCCCGGCGCCGTTCCCAGCCCGCGCGATTTCCCCAAGGGCGATCGCTTCGCACCCCGCTCGAGCCATCCGCGTATTGGCCTGGATACCCGTCCGGTCTTCAAGCGCGTGCCCGGCACCGAGCACTTCTATTCCGAGCTCCCCGACGAGGTGCTCAAGGCAAATGGTTTGACCCCTCACGCGGAGGTGATGTAGATGAGCGATACCGCAGTCAACGGCGTCGAGCCGATCATCTTCCTTGATGACGTCCACGTCACCTTTAGGACCCGTACCGGCTCGATTCTGCACCCCAACCTGGTTCACGCCGTCCAGGGTGTAACGATTAAGCTCATGCCCGGTCAGACGATCGGCATCGTCGGCGAGTCCGGTTGCGGTAAGTCCACCACCGCTAACGTCATGTGCGGCCTGCAGGCCCCCACGAGCGGCAAGGTCTACTTTAAGGGCAAGGACGTTACCAAACGTACCGCCGAGGACCGTCGCCACATGGGTCGCGTCATCTCGGTCGTGTTCCAGAACCCGGCCACGGCGCTCAACCCCCGCATGGTCGTTCGCGAGCAGCTGCTCGACCCCATGCGCGTCCACAACCTGGGTACCGAGGCCGAGCAGGAGAAGCGCGTCAAGGAACTCTTGGAGCTCACCGGTCTGCCCAGCTCCGCTGCCGAGGTTCTTCCCGGCCAGCTTTCGGGCGGCCAGCGTCAGCGCGTCGCAATTGCCCGTGCCCTGTCGCTGAACCCCGATGCCATCATCGCCGACGAGCCCACCTCGGCTCTGGACGTTTCGGTCCGCGCGCAGATTCTGAACCTGCTGACTGACCTTAAGAAGGAGCTCGGCCTGGCCATGGTGTTCATCAGCCATGACATCCAGACGGTCCGCTATATCTCTGACGACATCATCGTTATGAATGGCGGCAAGATCGTCGAGCAGGGCGAGGCCAAGCAGGTCTTCCAGCACCCCCAGGACCCCTACACCAAGATGCTGCTCGGCGCTGCGCCGTCGCTGCTGCATCCCAAGCTCGGCGAGTAACCTCGCTTTCCCTCCCGTGCGCCCGGTTCCCTTGCCGGGCGCACCTCCGTTGCGATTTCGAAAGGTTGGGTTCACGAGCCATGCCAAGTGCTCAGGAGCTACAACATCAATTTGGTGAATATCGAGGCGCCATGCCCCGTCCATCAGATTTCGATCTCTTTTGGAAGGATCGCATGGCCGAGGCCGACGCTGTCGGGCTTGACTATGCGATCGAGACGGCATCGGTCACCGATGCCGCGACCTGCCAGCTTTTCGACCTCTGGTATACCGGCATGTGTGGCGCTCGCCTGCATGCCAAGTACCTTAAACCCGTCTCGGACGAGCCCGTGCCATTGGTGCTTCAGTTTCATGGGTATCCGGGTGCAAGCCGCAGCTGGTTTGAGCAGGCGTCGTTTGCGGGCATGGGCATGGCACTCATCGCCCTCGACTGCCCCGGCCAAGGAGGTCCCTCCGAGGACATTGGTGGATTTGAGGGCACAACGGTTGCCGGGCATATCGTCGCCGGCATCGACGGCGACCCGGCCAACCTCTACTATGTCCGCTTACACCAAGATATTCGAATCCTGTGCCGTATTGTTCGTGAGCTCGAGGGCATCGATCTTGCCCGTGTGTTTGTGAACGGCGCGTCGCAGGGCGGCGGTTTGGGTATTGCGACCTGTGCGCTTAATAGCGAGCTTATCAATCGTGCCGCCATCCTCTATCCCTTCCTGTCGGATTTCCGCCTGGTCTGGGATTTGGATGCCGACGACATTGCCTACGAAGGCCTGCGCTATTGGTCTCGCTGGTTTGATGAGGACTCGACTCGTATTGACGAAGCCTATGCCAAGCTGGCGTACTTCGATTCCAAGAACTTTGCCCCTATGGTCAAATGCCCCGTGCTGTTTGGCACTGGCACAGCCGATATCGTCTGTCCGCCAGCGACGCAGTTTGCGGTCTATAACAACCTGACCTGCGAAAAGCGTCATGAGTTCTTTGAAGGCTTTGGCCACGAGGAGATTCAGGATTTTGACGATTTGATCATTCCGTTTTTCTGCAAGGGAGGGGAGGCTCATGTCTAAGTGCGAGAGCAATGTTGACGAGCTGATTGTCCCCGGGCTCGTGGGAATTCCTGGAACGGTTTCGTCAAGGCTCGCAGAATATCGGGACTGGCGCGGTGATGTCCAAGCAGATGTTTCTGATTTAGAGACATGCGCTTCGAATCTTGAGATTCAAGGCCTGGCCATTACGGCGATTGACTTTGTTAACCCCTGCGGCCGTTACTCGGAGGTCTCCTTTGAGCTCGGTGACGATGCGATTCACGCTCGTTTGATCGAGCCTGTCGGTCGTGCCCGAGTATCTGAGCGCGTGCCGCTGTGCCTGATGTTCCACGACATCGATCGGCCTGTGCGCGGCTGGCATCACATGACGAGATTTGCCGCCATGGGGTATGCCGTCCTCGCGCTGGATGACGATGTTGCTGGTGCGGACGACCTGCAGCGGGGGATTTCTTCGTCCGCTTTTGTCGAGCGCGTCCGTTGGGGTTGCGCGTTGGCGAAGGTGGCGCGCAATCTTGATGGCATGGACCCCGACCGCATCTTTGCATGGGGCGAGGGCCTTGGCGGCGGAGTCGCGCTGGCGGTTTCTGCTCTGGACGAGCGGGGCCTCGCCTGCACGGCGGTTGCCAATCCAATTCCCGGTGGCCTTGAGGCGCTGTCGTCTCGGGTGCGCGGATCGGTGCTCATGGGCACATCGCTCATGGATGCCGCGAGCGACCCCAAGGGCCAGTTTGCCGTATTCAACGGTCTTGAGTGTGACCGGAGGCATATCGTCTATGCCAAATACGCTCACGAGCGCATCAATGCGTTCGAAAACGAAGTCGTCGACTTCTTTAACCAAACGTTCTACCCGTGTTCTTTGGCCTAGGCGGCCTGGACACTGCCAACAAGAGTGGGCGGCATAGGGCTGCCCGCCAGACAACTAAGGAGATTCTTGTGGCAACTCAGAAATTCACCGGCGTTATCCCTCCCGTCGTTGTTCCCGATACCGAAGATCACCAGCTCGACGTTGCCTCCTTTGAGCGCAGCATCAACCGCATGATCGATGCCGGCGTCGATGGCTTGTTCTTCCTGGGCTCCTCGGGCGAGGTCGTCTTCTCCACCGACGAGCGTCGCCGTCAGATCATCGCCGAGGCCGTCCGTATCGTCGACCACCGCGTTCCCGTTCTGGTCGGCATCATCGACACCGAGACCGAGCGCATGATCGAGCACGGTAAGGTCGCTCAGGAGCTGGGCGCCGATGCTCTCGTCGCCACCTGCCCGTTCTATGCCCTGCAGGGCATGACCGAGGTCGAGGAGCACTTCCGCATCCTGCATGAGGAACTCGACCTGCCCATCTTCGCCTACGACATCCCCGTGTGTGTCCACACCAAGCTCCCCTGGAAGCTCCTTGCCAAGCTCGGTGCCGAGGGCGTTCTGGCCGGCGTCAAGGATTCCTCGGGTGATGACATCTCGTTCCGCTACCTCGTTCAGGAGAACGAGAAGAACGGCCATCCGATGAGCATCCTCACCGGTCACGAGGTTGTTGTCGACGGCGCTTACCTCGGTGGCGCCGACGGTTCCGTCCCGGGTCTCGCCAACGTTGAGCCCGAGGGCTACGTGCGTCAGTGGAAGGCCGCTCAGGCTGGTGACTGGGCTACCGTCAAGGCCGAGCAGGATCGCCTCAATGAGATTTCGCATATCTGGGATGTCACCTCGGGCGTCCAGGGCTATGCCGGTGGCGTCGGCGCCTTCAAGACCGCTATGAACCTCATGGGTATCTTCGACAGCCCGACCATGCCGCGCCCGGTGAAGGCCATGACCGGCGAGAACGTCGAGGCTATTAAGAAGGTCCTCCAGGACAACGGTCTCCTGTAAAGCTTCCCCGGGCACCCGATCTTGGGGCTCAAGCGGTCGAGCGTGACCCATTAGGTCAACGCCCGACCGCTTTCACCCCAACCTCGGACACCCGGGAAACCTTTACCAAGCTGCGGCGATAACGCAGCCTTCATTTCCTGTAGTTGTTTTTATCTCCTAAGGAGAGCGACATGGAGAACAAGTACGTCTGCTCTGTCGATATCGGCGGAACTAAGATCGCGACTGCCATCATGGAGTACCCGGCTGACGGTAGTGTGCCCCGTCCCGTCTTTGAGGCCGAGGTTCCCACCGAGGCCCAAGAGGGCGGCGAGGCCGTCTTCCAGCGTATCGAGGCGTCCATCAAGGCCGCTCTCGAGGCGAATCCCGATGTCGAGGTCCTTGGCGTCGGTATCGGCGCCGCCGGCGTCGTCGATCCCAAGACGGGCGCCATCGCGTATGCCAATGAGATCATGCCCGGCTGGTCCGGCGTTCAGTTGGGGCCGCGTCTGCGCGAGGACCTCGGTCTTCCCGTTGCCGTTGTGGGCGACGTGCAGGCTCATGCTCTGGGCGAGGCCCACTGGGGCGTCGGCAAGGGCAAGTTCTCCGTCTTGTGTCTTGGCATCGGCACGGGCATCGGCGGCGCATATGTCGAGAGCGGCCGCGTGATGCAGGGCTTCCATGGTGCTGCCGGTCATATGGGCCACATTGAGTGTTCGGCTGCCGCCGGCATTCCCTGCGCCTGCGGGCGTTCCGGCCATCTGGAGTCGGTTGCTTCGGGCACTTCCATTGGTCGAATGTACGATGAGCGTTTTGGCCGCGTCGACCCCAGCCGTCCTTCGGTCGGTCGCGATGTGAACGATCTGTGCCGTGCGGGCGACGCAAAGGCGACCGAGGTCATCCATGACGCCGGCTTTGCGCTGGGGGCCAGCTTGGGCTCGCTCGCTAACATCCTGGACCCTGAGGTCATCGTGCTTTCGGGCGGCGTGATTCACCAAGGTCCCGATTGGCGTTCGCAGACGTGGAAGGATTCGGTGCACAAGGGCTATGCCAGCCAGGCGCTCGATCCGCTTCAGGACACGCCGATCCTCATCGGTTCTCTGGAGGGCGATGCTCCGCTCATCGGTGCCGCCGAGCATCTTCTTGCTTCGTTGAAGTAAACATAACTACCAAGTGTGCCTTCTGAGGTGCCGCAGATTGACGTGAAAGAGGAGCGAAGCGTACTTCGGTACGCGAGCGACGGTTTGAACGTCAAGGTGCGGCGTCTCAGAAGGCTGTTTTGAGAAAGGTTGAGTCGAACATGACCGTTGATCCTTTGATCCAGTCCCTGAAGGGCAAGCTCGTCGTGAGCGTTCAGGCGTATATGGGCGAGCCGCTTCGTACGCCCGAGACCATGGCGCAAATGTCTCGCGCTTGCGAGCTCGGCGGCGCCGCCGCCATTCGCTGCCAGGGCCTTGCCGACATTGCCGCCATTAAGGGTCGCTGTGAGGTTCCCGTCATCGGCCTGTGGAAGGATGGGCACGAGGGCGTTTACATCACGCCGACGCTGCGTCACGCTCGCGCCTGCGTTGCTGCCGGTGCCGATATCGTGGCGATCGACGCCACCGATCGTCCGCGCCCCGATGGCAAGACGGTCGAGGATACCTTCCGCCCGCTGCACGAGGAGGGTGTGCTCCTGATGGCGGATTGTGCCACCATCGAGGATATTCGCCGTGCTGTTGATATGGGCTTTGACCTGGTATCCACCACGCTTTCTCACGGCGTCGCCGCCATCGACTGCACCATGGCCGATGGCCCCGACCTGCCGCTCCTGCGTCAGGCGACTGAGGAATTCCCCGGCCTTCCTATCATTTGCGAGGGTCGCGTGCATACGCCCGAGGAGGCTCGCGCCGCGATCGATGCTGGCGCCTGGGCCGTTGTCGTCGGCACCGCCATCACGCACCCCACGAGTATTACGAGTTGGTTCAAGGCTGCACTTGAGGCGTAAGACAGGCCTCGTATCCGCTCGGGGCGGTATACTCAATATAGGCAATTGACCGCGCGGGATCCGGGTTGCTGGGTCCCGCGCTTGTTTTCGGGAGGCAGCACATGCAAAAGGGAGATGCCATGGATGCGGCGGAGCGCTCGGAGCGCATCCCCGATATCGTCATCATCACCGGAATGTCCGGATCGGGCCGCACACAGGCCATGCACGTGTTCGAGGACATGGGCTATTTTTGCATCGATAACCTGCCTCCGCGTCTCATCGCCCAGCTTGCCGAGCTCGTCGGCATCAATACGGGCGTGGGCAGGCATCTCGCCGTCACCTG
>DBFAHJ010000146.1:0-5926 GCA_048227095.1 Collinsella aerofaciens
AGGATGTTGGGGAACGTGGTGGGCAGCAGGCGCGGCTCCTTCATGGCACCGTCGTAGCTGTCGACGAAATCGACGGGGTCCTTGTCGATGTCCTTGAAGATCTCGGCACTGATGGGGGAGAGCTTGGCTTCGGTATAACGCGAAGCGGCGTAGCTCAGGTCGCCCGAATAGTACTTGCCAAAGTTGCCCTTCGACTCTACGAAGGGGGCGAGCAGCGCCTCGTTGCCGGTGGCCAGACGCACCATCGTCTCGTAGATCGCGGCGTCGCCGTGCGGGTTGAGCTTCATGGTCTGGCCCACAATGTTAGCGCTCTTCTGGCGCTCGCCCTTGAGCAGACCCATCTTGTACATGGTGTAGAGCAGCTTGCGGTGCGAGGGCTTAAAGCCGTCGATCTCGGGGAACGCACGCGAGACGTTGACGCTCATGGCGTAGGGCATGTAGTTGACCTCGAGCGTCTGCGTGATCGGCTGATCGGTGACCTCGGAGTGCAGGCCGATGACGTTCTCGGCGTTGACCTGCTTTTTCTTTGGCTGGTTCTTCGTCTTCTTCTTTGCCACGATATCCTCTTGAACTTCTTATGGGCCGTCGTTATCGATTTGCTGCTACTGCAGGTCCAGCTGGTCCAGGTATTCCTTGCCGTGCTCGGAGATATGGCGCTTGCGGCCCGCCTCGTCGTTGCCCAGCAACAGGTTGAACATGGTCTCCATCTTGGTGACGTCCTCGGGCTCCACCTTGATCAGGCGGCGCGTCTCGGGGTTCATGGTGGTGAGCCACATCATGTCCGGATCGTTCTCACCAAGACCCTTTGAGCGGTTGATGGAGCACTTTTGGTCGCCGATTTCCTTGAGGATGCCGTTCTTCTCGAGCTCGGTGTAGGCAAAGTAGGTCTTCTCTTTGCAGTTGATCTCGTAGAGCGGCGACTCGGCGATATACACGTAGCCTTCGTCGATGAGCGTGGGCACCAGGCGGTAGAGCATGGTGAGCACGAGCGTGCGGATGTGGTAACCGTCGACGTCGGCGTCCGTACAGATGATGACCTTGTTCCAGTTGAGGTTATCCAGGTCAAAGGCGCCAAGGTTCTTGATGCGCTTGTCCTTGATCTCCACGCCGCAGCCCAGCACGCGCATGAGGTCCATGATGATGTCGGACTTAAAGATGCGCGGGTAGTCCTCCTTCAGGCAGTTGAGGATCTTGCCGCGGACGGGCATAACACCCTGGAACTCGGCATCGCGCGAGGTGCGAATGGCGCCTGCTGCCGAGTCGCCCTCTACGATGTAAATCTCGCGACGGCTCTTGTCCTTGGAGCGGCAGTCGATGAATTTCTGCACACGGTTGGCCATGTCGGTCTTCTGCTGCAGGTTGGTCTTGATACTCTGGCGCGTCTTCTCGGCATTCTCGCGCGAGCGCTTGTTGATGAGCACCTGCTCCATGATCTTGTTGGCGGCGTCTTTGTTCTCGATCAAGTAGGTCGAGAGGCGCTCCTTAAAGAAGGCAGTCATGGCTTGCTGGATAAAGCGGTTATTGATGGCCTTCTTAGTCTGGTTTTCGTAAGACGTCTGGGTGGAGAAGCAGTTGGTCACCAGCACCAGACAGTCCTGGACGTCCTGCCACTTAATGCCGCTCTCGTTTTTGTTGTACTTGCCCTGTTGCTTAATGTAGGCATCGATGGCACTGGTCAGAGCGCTACGGGCCGCTTTCTCGGGCGAGCCGCCGTTCTCGAGCCACGATGAGTTGTGGTAGTACTCCTGCATCATGAAAGTGCGCGAGAAGCACATGCAAGCAGTGATTTTTACGTTGTAGTCGGGCAGGTCCTCGCGATCGCGACCGCGACGGTCGGCCTCGATAAAGAAGGGCTCGGTAAGGTAGTCGGTGCCGACCTTCTCGAGCACGTAGTCCTCGATGCCCTTGGGGTAGCAAAAGTCCTCTTCGGAAAACTCGCCATCGTCGCCCTCGATGCGCAGACGGAAGGTCACGTTGGCGTTGACCACGGCCTGACGGCGCATGGTCTCGCGATACCAATCGTGGGGAATGCTAATCGAGGTAAAGACCTCAAGATCGGGGCGCCACTTGATAGTGGTGCCGGTGCGGTTCTCGTCGCTGGGCTCAATCTCGAGTGCCTTCTTCTTGGCGCCGACAACCTTGCCCTTCTTAAAGTGTAAGGAGTACTTGTTACCGTCACGCCAGACGGTAACGTCCATGTACTCGGAAGCGTACTGGGTCGCGCACGAGCCCAGGCCGTTGGTGCCGAGCGAGAAGTCGTAGTCGCCGCCCTGGTTGTTATTGTATTTGCCGCCGGCGTAGAGTTCGCAGAAGACGAGCTCCCAGTTAAAGCGCTTCTCGGAAGGGTTCCAGTCGAGCGGGCAGCCGCGGCCATTGTCCTCTACCTGGATAGAGCCATCGCGAAAGGCGGTAAGGGTGATGAGCTTGCCGTAGCCCTGGCGCGCCTCGTCAACGGCGTTGGACAGGATCTCGAAGGCGGCATGCGCGCAGCCATCGAGTCCGTCCGAGCCAAAGATGACAGCGGGGCGCAGACGTACGCGCTCCTCGTCCTTGAGCTGGCGGATGCTGTCGTTACCATAGTTTGCGGTGTTTTTTGCCATACTCGCTCTCTTGGTGCTCCTTTGCTGCGTTTAAGTCATATAGATAGTCAAGGTAGCATAGCCCAGCCCACAGACGATTCCAACCAACACGAAATCCATCGAACAATCGTTCGGAATTTGGTGGAACAGCGTTTACTTGGACGAAACCGAGTCGGTTCTGTCCGAGTAAGTTTGAAAGCGGTCGAATGCGTCCTGCTGCGCTTGCGGTTGGATGCGTTTGTCAAAAACGTGCCATGCGGATTGTTGGATTGAATCGGACATTGGGACAGGCGTCTCATTTTATGGGCCGAGCGCGTGCGTATACGATTCTTTTTGGTCCATAGGGGATGCTGGGCGGTTGCTAGTTGGGCCACGGGTCACTTCGCGTGCGCCGTGTTTCGTCATACGCTCATAGTGGAAGCCGATGCCACGGAGTCGACCTTGGACTCGGGCAACGGATGAGCTGCAAGCCGAAAGGAGCGGTGAGGATGATGAAGCCCATGACGAAGAAGCTGCTGTTAGGAATTCCCACCGTGACGCTTTCGGCTGTGTTGGCGTGTACGGTGGCAGGCTGCGGCAGTAGCGCGCCGAGCGGTTCGGCTGGCAGCTCGGGCGGGAGCGCACCCGTGCAGGAGAAGTCCAAGAAGGCCAAGGCCTATGAGTCGCAGACGGTCGAGGTGGCAGGCATTACCTATGAGTCGGTGGCTCACGGTACGTTCTATCGCGGCGATGCCAAGCTGCAGGACGGCTTTTACCTGCACATCAAGATTACCAACAACAACACAAAGAACAGGACGTTCAGTTCCTTTAACGTGCATGCTGCCCAGGGCGATCTTGAGGCGGGTGACCCGTTGTTTACTTCCGGCAAGGCGGCCGTGCTCGACTACGTCGCAAGCGAGGCTCCCGATGATCTGCACAAGGGAATTGACCTTTCCGAGAGGCCAGATATCGGCCCGGGCGAGACCGTTGAGTACGTGTATTTCTGGGCGCCCAAGACGGCGTACTACGGGCCCATCACTGTCGAGTTCGTAGACGCTTACGCCCCCGCCAAGAATCATGAGGCCATGCACTTTGACACCACGGGATGCGAGACCAAGGAGTTCAAGGCGGCCGGCGGCGTGGCCGATTCTGGCGAGAAGGCAGATTTAACGGGCATCGACTGCGCATCGTACAGTATCGAGGCCGCCGATGGGTACACGCTGGATTCGTCCAACGAAGAGCACGAAAAGGCAGACTTCTTCCACGACGAGACTGGAGGACGCCTGAACATCAGCATCTTCCCGCGCTCGCCGGAGGAAGAGGTTGCAAGCCTAGAGCAGGTCTACGAAGGCAAGGAGACAACAACCGACCAGGTCGAGTACAACGGCATAACGTGGCTGCGCTTTACCGGTCCCGACAACGGCCATACACTGTTTGCGACGGCTCCCGCAACGGGTGAAACCGTCCGCGTGTCGATCGGCTGGAAGATCGATTGGGATGCCGCCGTGCCCATGATGGAGGCGCTAAAGCTCAAGTAGCGCTGTGATTCTCACGTCAGGCGACTCAGGGCTGGCTCCGAGTTATCGGGGCCAGCCCCTTTTGGTGTTCGATGAGCCGAGTCGGCGTCTCTCGCAAAAGTAACTAGGAGCTAGCGAGGTCTATCCGAATTGACCTCATTGGCGGTGTCGGTTTCGAGTGCCGTGCGGCGGGCGCTGTAGGCGACGAGGCCGGCGCCTACAGCGGCGAGTGCTGTGGCGGCTGCCGCAAGGGGGACGTTGCTGTCTTTGCGAGAAGGTGCCCCGTGGCGGTAGTGCCGTTCGAAGGCCAAAATGTCCAATTTGAGCGCGCGAAAGCGCCAGGCCCTCGGAACGCGTTCGATGCGCTTGGCAGCCCGGTCGCTAACGCAACATATGCGCGACCAGCTCGGCGCGTGTGCCGATGCCAAGCTTTGCGTATACGCCTGATAGGCGGTTTTTAACAGTGCCCGGCGATACTTCCATGTGGCGTGCGATTTCGGCGTTGGTCCACCCACGACAAGCGAGCATGGCCATGGTGAATTCTGTGGTCGTTAAATCGTCGGCCACGTCCTCGCCCGAATCAGGGTTGTGGATGCGTCGCCAGCCGTAGCTGAATCGATACGTAATCTCGATGATGCGTGCGAAATCGTCAGGGTATTGCGATTTTAGGCATGCCTCGATGAGTCCCTGCAAAAGGCCGTGGTGCTCGCCAATGAGCTCGATAAGGCCGTCGGGGCGCGCAATGTTCCAAGTGGCTCCGAAGTGCGTTTTTGCGGCGTCGATATCCTTGAGGCTCATGCATGCCATGGAAGCTGCCAGGTGCAGGAACAGCTCCGAGATGGGATAGCTTCCCTGTTTCATGATCAGGGCGTTTTCCGCCATGCCCAGACTGCGGCCATATTCGCCGCGCAGGTACAGGGCATGCGCCATCACGTAGCTGGCGAACAGGCGCAGGCCTTCGGGCAGATGCGCCGCAAGCGGATAAAACTCTTCGGCGGAATACGGGGAAGGCAAGTGCAGCAGGACGCTCGCGGCGGAGGCGAACAGGATATGCGTGGCGTGGACGGCGGGCGATTCCTCGTCAGTTGGCGTATCGAGGATGCCCGCAAGGCACCGGCGGGCATCGGCGATACGGTTGAGCGACAGACTGGCATATCCGCAGATAAGGCATGCGGAATAGCGCAGTGCGGGGTCGGTGGCGTCAAGATAAGGGCGCGCCGTCTTGGCAGCGAGGGTGGCCTGTCCGCGAAAGTACAGCGCTTCTGCCGTGGCAATGGCGCGCGAATCGGGGTCGGAAATGCCTGCAACCGCAGCGTCAATCTGCCCCGGCACAAAGGCGGTGCACATCAACGGCATGGGAATGCGCGGGTAGCCATCGCAGTCCATCTTCCATCTCCCATCAGGTGGCAACAATGCAGCAATTGTACTCCTGTTGCTCGGTGCTGGAATTTGTGGGTATCGCCTACGATTATGCCGAACGTATAAAGGAAGAGTCTATTGGCGATGCTTCCAAGGTGGCTACCGAAGCCTATCTGACCTTGGGATATAGAAAAACTGCCACCCCTGCAAAAAGCTCTGCCGCAGCGATGGGAAACGCATCTTCTGGGCATTCCGGCGTCTCCAGCCAGCGCTGGACTGCTGCTGTCGCCTGCGCGTTGGCGAGCGGGGCGTGGGGACCGTCCGGCGACCAGCGGTGACGGGCGAGCCCTGCCGCGTACGTGGGACTCCATCGGCGTAGACCCGTGACCCCCATGGCATCGGAGAAGTTCACCATGGCGTCCAGGACTTTACCGTCCGGCACGTCCAGCCTAGCGGCTCTCTTGAACCCAAGGTTGAAAGGGGGCGTTGTAC